>JAFEAY010000003.1:0-300000 GCA_018266175.1 Candidatus Dependentiae bacterium | reverse complement strand
GAATAGTCTTGAGCATCTCTTACTTGATCATAACTCTATTATTGAGATCAAGCATAATTGTGCTTGGGGTGTTATTCCGAACATGGATAACCTGGTTACTTTAAGTTTGAGCAATAATCATTTAGACAGAATTTATAGCGATGATTGCACATGGTTTCCAAATCTTAAACGCCTGGATCTTTCAAACAATAGAATTCAAACGATTGAAGACGATCCAGCTCCTTTGAGCGGAAGTGCTTTAAGTTGCTTGAGTAAGCTTGAAGTTTTATTTCTTGATAGGAATCAGCTTGAAAATCTTACGAAAAAAACTTTGAAAGGACTTGCAAAGCTTAAAATTTTGCATCTTGAAGGAAATAAAATTGTAGATTTTATTGCAAATATATTTCAAGATTTACATGATCTTGAAGAGCTCTATGCATATGCAAATAGTCCTACATTCTCATTTGATGACCAGCCAGGTATTCCAGATACAACAATTGATGCCAATGCTTTTACTGGCTTGGGTAAGTTGCATTGTTTAGATCTTTCATTTAATCGTATTAAAACGTTAGATGACGAAGTTTTGAGTGCCTTACATCGTTTAACGAACTTGAATCTTAGTCATAACAAACTTGATAAACTTTCATCGAAATTACTCAGTCATCTTTTCGATCTTAATTATCTTGATGTGTCTGAAAACCGTCTAACCAATGTCGAAGCTCAAGCATTTGATCACTTAAGAGATTGTAAGGTTATTCGCTTCAAAGGAAATAACGCATCAGGGTTTTTCAAGCTCTTTTCGCATAGAAGACTCATGTCTCAAGAGAGGACGACATGGCTTGGAGGAGGGGGTTCTAAACTCGACATCGAAGCTCTAAACAGATATATCGGTATTGCAGATCTTGCTCGTTTATGGAGGGCGCTTGGCCGAAATAAGGCTCTTGGAATTCCTGGACTCAAGTATCTTTTCAAGCTTATCATGGCAAAAAAGGCTGAAGTTACCAATCGATCTGTTAAGCCTCTAAAGCACCCTGATAGTCAGGTTACGCTTGCTAACATAGTGCAATCATTTAGAGATCAAGATACAGAGCTCAAGAAAATTGCATTTGACCTTGGTCAAATTAAGGTTAATGAAGAAGCCGCATAATGCCGGCTATATTAGTCGACTTTTATTGCTTGAGATAGGTAATAACTTTTTTTAACGAGCGTTTTCCTCCTATTTCCCCTGGGATAAGGTAAAGCTTATGCTTTACTTTGTTCCAGGGGTATTTTTATTATAAAAAAATGACTCTGACAGGGTATTTATTTGATACAAACAAATTTGATTAAAATAATTGACTTTTTCTACCTCGAGTGCGTAAGATTAAAATTAAGGACTGAATTGAGTATAATTCGGTTTCAGTTTTTGTTGTAAGTTCGGTAATAGTCAAACTTATAAGGGAGAGAGAATGAAAAAGCTCACGTACTTATTGATCCTTCTTGCTGCTATGTCCGGCGCTGCAGTTTATGCTGGTAGCCTCAATAGCTTTGTTTGCTTCAATGATGAATATGATGCAGACGATGAAGATATGGATGAAGACGACATGGACGAAGATGACATGGACGAAGATGATGCTGACGAAGAAGACATGGACGAAGAAGATTAATTCTTCACATATTTTCTAAGAAATTAAAAAATTACCATATCGTACTTAATGTGCGATGTGGTAATTTTTTTTCTGATTACAAGGATTTTTAATCCTATCCACGTTCTTCTACATGAACAACTGAACCATTCGGCCCCTTTTCAACAATCAGATGAACAGGGAAGTTTTCTTTAAATTCAGCCAAATGTGAAACAATAATAATTTTTGAAAAATCGTGTTGGACTGTATAGAGTGCCTGCATGATGTTGGTTAGGCCATCTTCGTCTTGGGAACCAAACCCTTCGTCAATGATGAGAGTCTGGAGCGCAGTCCCCGCTCGGCGGGCCAAAAGCTTTGAAATAGCTATGCGCAATGAAAAATCGATACGAAAGGCCTCTCCTCCAGAAAACATTTCATAGGGCCTGATGCCGGCGGTATCGGAGATCTGGATATCAAGTGTTTCTTTAACGCCACCGCTTTTTAGATCGCGTAACGATTCAATAAAAATCTGAGACTGGTTATTGGTGAGTCTACTCAAAATATCGTTTGCTTCTTTTTCAATCTCGGGAATAGCATCTTCAATTAAAAGCGCTTGAATCCCATTTTTACCAAACGCCTGTGCCAGATTAGTGTAATCCTCAATTTCTTGATCAAGATGAGCAAGTTTTTGCCTGTTTGCTTCAAATTGCTGCGCAATGCCATCAAGTCGTTGAAGTTCATGATCAAGTCCGGCAATTTCTTTAAGTAATGCCTCTTTGCAGGATGCTGCGTTTGCTTGAGCCAATTTTTCCTCTGTAAGCTTAGTTCCGAGTTTTTGCTCTTGTTCATTGAGCGAAGCAAGCTCGGCTAGTTGGTGTTCAATTTGGGTGATGTGCAGCTTAAATTGTTTAAGCTCAGGGATGATTGATGCAATTTTTGTTTTTCGTTCGTGCTGTTCGTTATGAAGTTGGGTAACTTGCTGACTGGCAGCCAAGAGCATCTCAAGCTGTTTAATATGCTCTTGGAGCTGTGAAAATTCTTCAGGGTTATACGAAAGTGCTGTTCGCTGTGACGTAAGTTCAGCCAGCGTCGTTCGTAAGCTTGTCAGCTCAGTATCTTTTTCAAGTGTTGCTCCAATCAGCTGTTCTTGGCTTATGCGAGCTTGCTGGGCCTGCAGGTGGGCCTGTTCGGTCTGCGTTATGTGAGCACTGAGTTCATATAACGCTTTGTCTGCGGCTTCTTGTTCATGAGTGAGCATGGTAAGCTGTTGTGCAATTTCATCTTGTCGAGCAGCATTTTTAGTAAAAATTACCTGTTGTTTGGTTGAAGTATCAAGTTCTTGGTGTTGCTTAACCAAGATTTCCTTGAGCCGCTTGATCAAGTTGCTGATGCGTGTGAAGCGATGGGTTAAAAAGTGTTCTTGATCGGTAAACCGTGTGCTTAAAAATTGCTTGCGTTTGAGCGTGAGTACTTGTTCACACAAAGGGCATGAGGGGTTTGTTTGGTCATGCACTACTTTTTTGCGATGTTCAAGCTCAACAAGTTCGTTACTCATCCAATTGCCTCGTTGAACCAGTATTGGGTAGTAGGCACGACGTTTTTCAAATTGGAGCTTGTCAGCTTCAAATTTGACTTCAAAAAGAGCCCTGTTTTTTTGTTGCTCGTTCAAAAGGGCTTGTTCTTGCTTAAGTACTTCAATCTGTTTTGTCAGTGTTGCATACCGATGTTGCTTCTCTTCGTACTGTTTTGATTGATGTTTAAGATCCATCGCTTGTCGATCAATATTCAACGTTAGTTCATACATCTGTTTGTCTGCTTCTGTTTTTAACAAAGCGTATCGTTTTTGATAGATGTCCTTAATTGTAAGGCTTTTTTCATGAAGTGTGAGACTTTTTTGATGTACTTCAAGCAGGCTCTTTTCTTGTTGATGCAATATTTTTTTTCGATTTTCAAGATCGTGGATGTTTGCATAGGTAAGTAGCTGAGCATGTGTTGATTTCCAGCTTTTGATCAACTGAATAAATACTTGCAGCTTGAGATTGTATGTTTTCTTGATGGTGTCATACGTGCTGGTCAGCTGGTTTAGTTGGACTTGTGCATGTTCTAACTGCATACGTTCTTTTTCAAGATTTAAAACATTTTGCTGATGTTGTTCAACCAAAAGAACAGATTGTTGGAGCATCTCTTTTTTACTCAGAGAGTTTGCCATAATTTCTTGGCGCTGCGCAAGCGCGGTATTGTGTTGTTCTTGCATCATGCTTATAAGTTTTTTTTCATCACCAAGCTGCTTGGCGGACTCAAGTGCTTTGCTTTGTAAGGTGTCGTAACGAGAAAGTCCTAAAATATTGGCTAAAATCTGTTTGCGCTCTTTGGATGACTTTTTAGAAAACTCGTTTGATTGCCCTTGTCGAATAAATGCGGAATTAGTAAACGTTTCAAAGTCAAGGCCGATGAGTTGTTCAATTTTCGCCTGTGTTTGACGAATTGTTTTATCGGTCAGTGAAATGAAGCGTTGCTTTTCTTGATCAAAAATTTCAAAATCGAGAGCAGCGTAAGGCTTTCCATACGTTTTTGCATATTCGCGACGTATACGGTACACATTCTGGTTAAATTCAAATTCCAAGCAAACCATCATGCGAGTTTGGCCAAGACGTAGAAGTCCTTCGTCAGCTTTTGAAGTACCTCCAGTTTTACGTGCTTGCCCCCAAACAGCCCAGGTGAGTGCGTCAAGAAGAGCCGATTTGCCGTGACCATTTTTGCCCGATAGACACATAAGCGAGTAGTTGACGAAGTCAACCACCTGCATGGGTTCACCGTAGCTTAAAAAATTTTTTAATTCGATGCGTCTTGGGATCATAATTACTTGGAACTTCCCGTATTACCGGTTACTCTTTTTATGCACGATATTTGTATGGCAGCGTGCATGAAAGTATAGCACAAAAATAAAGAAGTGCGCTCATGATTGATCGACGTTATTTTCGTTATTTTGATTTGATAAGTTTTATCTTAACCATGATGTTATTGGGATTAGGACTTTTGTTTGTCTTCAGTTCAACGTATACACCTGAACGACCGTTTTCGGTTTTTTTCAAAAAACAGTTGGTGCTTGGGGTTTTTGGTGGCCTTGGTCTTTATTTTTTCTTTTGCATCAAAGATTTACGCAAGCTGATGCGGTGGGGATTTATTTTTTATTTTGTTATTTTGGCATTACTCGTTTACACCGCTGTTGGCGGATGGATTGGTATGGGCGCAAAGCGGTGGATTTCGCTCTATTTTATTCGCGTTCAACCTTCAGAACTTGCAAAGCTTTTTCTCCCGGTCTTTTTTGCATACTACTTTAGTGAGCAAGATATTCCCAAATATTACGCGCCATCCAAGCTTCCCTTTAAAGACTTTCTATTTCCGCTCGGTATTTTATTTATAAGTTTTGTACTTATTCTCAAACAGCCCGATCTGGGGACTGCCCTTATTATTTTATTTTCAGGACTTACGCTTGTTTGGTTTATCGGCATTGATAAGCGATTTTTCTTGATAGGTAGTTTATTTTGTTTTTTGGGAGCACCATTTTTATGGAAAGTTCTTAAACCCTACCAGCAGCGACGCATTCTGGTGCTTATGGGATATGGCGATGTGCGCAAGGAGCGGTATCAAATTGAGCAAGCAAAAATTGCTATTGGCTCTGGTGGTATAACCGGAAAAGGATTTCTAAAAGGAACGCAAAATAAATTGGAGTTTGTGCCTGAAGATCATACCGACTTTATTTTTTCGGTGATTTGCGAAGAGTGGGGGTTTGTCGGAGCATTATTTATGCTCTTGCTTTTTGGTCTTCTTTTCTTACGTATTATTTATCTGACGTCGCAGCTTCCCGGGCTCTTTGAACAAATTATTGTTTTGGGGCTTTTGATTCATATTCTGCTTTCGGTGTGCATTAACGTAGGCATGGTTGCTGGCATGCTGCCTATTGTGGGTATTCCCTTGCCTCTGGTGAGCTATGGTCTTTCGAACTTGTGGGTGACCATGGCAAGCTTGGGGTGGATTAATAATATTTTTATTCGCCGCTTTTATTACTAAGCTTTAAGCTTATTTTGAAAGCTTTTAAGTGTTTGAGCAAGTTGCTTAAGCTTACTTTTGAGAATTTCAAGTTTACTCTTGAGTTGCTCGAGTTTTAATCCAAGTTTATTTGATTTGGTGCTTGCAATACTTTTGGCTAAGACTGGTGTTTGTTGTTTACTCCATTGAGGTTTATTTGAAAAATAATCATCAAGATATTTTGAGTAAGTATTTTGATCGCTTAATTCGCTTAAACCTAATGTGTTTTTAAGCTTTGTTATTAATATATTTTGGGAGACAACCATTGCTTTTTGAGCATTGATAACTTCAAGTTCTTGAATAAAAAATTTTTTTTCAGCTTCAACTGATTTTAAGGTACTTGAAAAGAGTTGAGCCAGGTACTCGTTTTTTGTTTTAGTTGCATTCTGAATAACAATTTTCTTGAATACATGAAATGTCTCGCCTGGTTTTCTTGAGATAAATTGAGGGATAGTTGTTGCCGCATCAATCGATATATCGATAGGAATAATATTTCTTGAAAGCAGAACAGTTTCTACATCGCTTAAATCTAAGATGCTCTTCTCAATTTCATGCTTTTTAATTAAAAGATTTCCAAGCGTGATAATAGCTTTATTTTTTAATTTTCGTGTTGGTAAGTTGGGTGGGGACACCAAGTAATTAGAATATTTTTCAGCTTCATTGTTATTTGGTGGTAATGTTGTAAAACTCCATCCATTTTTCTGTACGGTGATTAAAATATTTTGGTACACGTCGTGTGCTATTCTAAAGTTTTTAATAAAATATTTTTTTTCAGTTTCGTTTGATTTTAATTTTTCTGAGCAAAAGAAATTTTCAATATACTTACTTATAGCTTTATTTGCTTCTCCGCCTGAAAAATTTGTAATTCTTATTTGATTAAAAGCATGAAATGTATCGCCTGGAATTTTTGAAGTAAATTGAGGCAACGGCTTGGATGCATCAACGGCGATATCTATTGGAATAATATTGGTAAAGAGAAGAATTTTTTTATCGCTGTCTACATTAACGGATGTTTTATTGTCCCTATGTTTTTTAATTTCATCATCATTCAGAATAATAGAGTTTTTGTCTTTTTCTTTGACTGCGGTAAACACCTGAAACCAATCTTGTTCAGGAATTAGGACTTGTGGAATATTTTCAGGATGATCAAGTGGTAACGCGAGTGCAGATAAGGCATCGGTCAGCCAATTAGCTTGAGCTTCATTACGTGGCTTGCGGTCGAGGTATTCAAAAAAGCGTTCTATGTTGGTTGAGGTATCCCAATCGATTGTAGGAGAGCCAGCTGAGCCACTGATGCCTGTTACCGTTGTTGATTCAGTATCGGTGCTTGAAAGGACTGCTAGAATGTAGCTCAGTTTATGTGCTATTTTTTCTTTGCGTAATCCTTCTTTGAATCGTACATAATTTAAATTCTTACCTCCACTGTAGCAGCTTGAAAGAGCAATCAAGTGGGTATTAATTTTATTAAAAAAAAGAAGGAATGGAGTGAGCTGGTTTGGTCTACCATAATGTGGATTGATATCTCTATCATCAATTGCGCGCAGGTCTGCAACGGTTGGAATGGAATAACTCATTCCTTGAGGCGGATATTCATATGATCCATGGCCAAAGACGTAAAAGTTCCAAGCTGTTGTTGCGGCACGAATAAAGTCAATTTTCGATTGTAATAGATCTCTAAGCTGTGGTGCAGTTTTATGAGGTAAAAATTTTATTTTTGGACTATCGATAAGATTTTTATAATCGATCTCTTTTTCTTTTATTTTGTTTGCATGAATTCGGTTGATAAATGAAAATTCATCCAAAAAGAGTGGAATATTCTGAAAATCGTTTTCGTTAAAAAAGAGCGACTCAAGCTGCTCTTTTTTAAATATTTTATGAGGTTGCTGTTTTTGGTTAACCCAGGAATAAAGATTTTGAGGTGTTGCAGGTATTCGTAAAAATGGTTCAAGATTCTGGGTTTTGATTACAGGAATAATAATCTCTTTTGAGAAGCTCATTCCTTGTTCTAGATCTTTTTCTGTGACTGAGATTTTTTCATACGAAGAAAATTGCTGGCCATACGCCGTAACAGCCGTGTCTTGAATGAGCTCGTATTGATTTTTGGGCGTGAAAAAAAAGAAATTAGAATTTTTAAGATAATAGATTCTCCATGCTGAAGGATCAAATGAAGCAAGTTTGAATACATTAGGTTCATATGATTGAATCTTTGGATACTTAAGTTCTAAAAAAGTTAATAACATCGAAGGAGAGGTAAGAATTGAGCAAGCTTGTTGATGAAGCGCCAAAGCAAGTGCCAATGTTCCTGCCGTTTTTCCGCCTACTTTCTCACAGCCCGTCTGATCAATTAAGATGATCATGCGCTTATATTTAATTACTTCTTTTTGTAAGTCTTTTCCTGTGCAATATGAAAACATCAAAGTTATGATACAGCTTTTGACTATCAAAAAAGATAATTTCTTCATTACTTATCTCATTTTTTTTTTATAAAAATAACTATCGTATGATTGTAGTTAATTGATTGTCAGTAAGAAAAGAGTTTGCGTTGATCTCTTTTTTTGTTGCAATTATATCTATAATGAGGGTACCTTAAATGCTGAATGCAAAAAGCTTTTTCAAGAGAAGGATTTTTATGAAGAAAACATGTGCATCATATGTTCTATGTGTTGGTATTTTGGCAAGTTTGATTGTTTCGCTTAACGCAAAAAAATTAACAGTTCCGCAGATTGGATTATTAAACCTTGCATTGGGTGCCCTACCTCAAGTTACTGCACGGTTGAAACTTGCGCAAAAATATTCCCATGATGCATGTGAAATGCTCAATAAAATGAATCAACCTGCTGTGCAGGGAACAGCGAATTCTCAAATGACCAAACAAGCAATTAATGCCCAAATTAAAAAAATGTTTGAGCCCGTGCGTGAATTTTTTGGACAAATTCTTGAGCATAAAGATATGGTTGTTCCACTTATTGCTCAAAGTTTGGCGGCATATCCATCAATGCAACAAGCGACTGCTTCAAGTAAGACTCTTGCAGAAACATCCTATTTGCTTGCGTTTTTTAATGAACATACCAAAGACATTATTGAATTCTTTGAAAAGTGTATAACAAATCAGCAAGATTTTAATCAAATAACACATGAACTCAAATACTTCATGGATGATCTTTTTGAGAGTTTTTCACAACATGTTTTGGAATCATATAATCGCATGATCAAAGATATTCAGGCAAAAAAAGTGACCACGAAACCTTCAACACGAGCAAATATCTCTGAAGAGCTCTTTAAGCAGGTTCTCGAAACACAAGACAATATTCGCGTTGCGTGATTAAATTTTGTTAGGCAGTTGAATCGCAGAGCTGCCTAACAAGTTTTTTAACTTCTTGGTCAAAGCGGTAGGGTGGTGTTTTTGTAAATGCTTGTTTAATTTGTTTGCGATTTGCATTGTCAAAAAGCATCTGCTCGACAAGTGTGTTCAGCTTGCGTAAACTTCTAACTTCTTGTCCAATACCATGTCGTTTGGCAAATTCAAAAACTTTTCTTTCCCAAAAAATAGGTGTAGAAGTTCTATCGAGTAATACGGGAATTTTCATTATCATCGCTTCAGTAACAGTTCCTGGTCCAGGTTTGGTTATGAGCAGCTGGGATGCAGCCATCAGATCAGAAATTTTGAGCGTAAATGGAATGCTCGTATAGCTTACCCAAGGGTTACGAGTAACTTGAGCAATACTTTTTGCAATACTGGTATTTCGCCCAGTGCAAACAAGTATGTGAATGGGTTTTGGAAACTGTGCAAGACGTTTGAAGTATGAATAACTTTGATACGATCCGGCTCCTCCCATAAGCAACATAACAACTGGCTTGTCTTCAGGAATATTCCATTCTTGTCGAATAGCTTTCACTTTTTTTTGTTCAAAAAAGGTTTTTCTAATTGGAACACCAATAGCATGAAACTGTTTTGTTTTAGGGGATAAACCTTGAGATAGATACGTTTCTTTTGTGTAATTGTCAGCCGTAGTAATCACGATGTTGTCGTGATTTGCTTTTTTCATGCCCAGTTTCCACATGGTTAAATCGTAATCAAGGGTGATCATAAGGTAAGGAATTTTGCAATGTTGGGCGGCATTACTTGCAGGGAGATTTATGATTGGCATTACTGATACGACGAGGTCCGGTTTTGTTTTTTCGAAGTATTTGATGAACAATCGTTCCATATGCTTGTTGTTCATCGAAATAAGAGGTGGCCAAATGTAGCGGCAACCAAAATTGAAAAGATTGATCCAACCTCTCTGAAGAACGAGATTATAAAATTCTTCACAATCCATCCGATTTCCCGAGATTTTTTTTATAAAATCAACTGAATGAAGAATTTCTTCCAGTGGTTTGACCGTTTTAATGTTGTAATGAGGAGCAAGAATCGATTCGAGTGCATCACTTGCAGCCAAGTGTCCATAGCCACCTTTACAGGTGAAAAAAAGAAGATTCTTTTTTTGATGGCGTTGATTATTTTCTAGGGCATACAATGAAGTCTGAATCATCATTATGATGGTTACAAGAAGAGAATAAGTACTCCATTTTTGGGGAGAAAGCATTTTTGGCTCCTGCTTTGATTGATCTATTTGGGTAACATTAGAAAAATAGGTGTAGATGAGTCAATAAATACAGTATAGAGAAAAATGAAAAAACAGTGCAGCATAACCTATGCTTTTTTTCTGAAAATTATCAGAATTTATCTTCATACGGAGTAGGGTTGTTTAATTTAATTTTCAGTCCTATATGTATGGGGTAGATATACCCATTTGCATTGTTTATTTCTATTTGATATTATGTAGCTAGTGATATCCTATGTAGAATATTTTAATGTTTAGGGGTTATATTGTGAATAAGAAATTATTTGTATTTATTGCCGTTATGAGCCTTATTAAGGGCTTAAATTGTAGTGAATCAATCGAATTAGACAATAATCAATCTTCAATTGGAGATATTGAAGATTTCGCGGTTCATCGTACATATGCAGTGGGCCCAGGACAGCCTCGGAATTTAGTTGGAAATCTTTTAAGAGAACGAAATGCTTCTAATCAGGTACAGCCAAGAAGCTTCGGTGTTTCACGTATACTTTCATTTGATCATCTTATCTCAGCTATTCCTCGTGATGATATGAGCGATAGCGATGAAAATTCTTATTCTGATAATGATCAACTAGATCATGAAGAATCATTTCAGGAAGAGCGAAGAGAAGATGACGTTCCACCTGCACTCTCTATGCATAATCTTATTCAACCGGTTCTTCCTGGTGAGGATATGGAAGATGGCTATGAAAATTTCGAAGATTCTGATGAAGATTCTGATAATGAAGAATCATCGTTTAGTTATATAGGGCGATAAATTCTATTGCTTGTGTAAAAAATAATAAAGGCCTGGATGTTTATTTAAATCCAGGCCTTTATTATTTTTTACCGTGAAACTATAATCTTTTTGATTATTAAAAAATATAGAACGTTAGGATTTTTATGGTGAGAAAAAGGCTCTTTCTTTGTGTTTTTGGATGCGTATCTTTGTTCGTCATTATTCAATCAAAAATGGACAGCAATTCAATGATTAAAACGGTTTCGCCACATGATTTAAAAACGCTGCTTGATAAAAATGATGTTGTTCTTATTGATGTTCGAGAACCCGCTGAATATCGATCTAAGCACATAGAGGGATCGACCCTTATTTCACTATCACAACTTTCATGTGAACGGCTGCCTTCAAAATCTGGTCATATTGTTATTCACTGTCAGTCGGGAAGACGAAGCTTAGATGCTTGTTTAAAGCTTTTGAGTCAAGATTCATTTTTGAATGTAGCATCTCTTGATGGAGGAATTGTAGCTTGGGAGCAAGCCGGTTTTTCAGTTAAAAAAAATGGGTCCATGATTCCTCTTGATCGACAAACTCAATTTGTTGCAGGTTTTTTAGCATTTACAGGAACAATTTTAGGTACTTTTATTAACCCTGGATTTTATATAATTCCTGGATTTGTTGGGATGGGTTTAATGTTTGCGGGAATTACGGGCTGGTGCGGAATGGCTTTATTGCTTGCAAAAATGCCATGGAATCAATAGTCAAACTCAATGATCAAATACAGGGCACGATATCTCCTTTGGTCCTTAACGACCATTCTTTATACAAGAGATATCGTGCTTGGAAATAATCGTCTTCTTATGAGAGGGAATTTGTAGTTTCAGAATATTTTTTACTTTTTGAGGAGCAGCTTGTTCTCTTTTTTTTATCGATTTCAACTCTGCCAGCCTTAATCTTTAAGAATAATTGATTTTATTTATTGAGAGAAACCTTAAGCTTTATCAACTGGGTTCCAAGAGTTTCTAGTTTCTTTTTGAGTTCAGATAGCTTTCCTGAGAGATTATTAAGTTTTTCTTGTAGCTCGGAGACTGCTTCTGCTGATTTTGGCTCAATTTTATTCTCATTTTTTATTAATTTCGTCTTACGCTGGATAGAATAATCAGTTTGCTCTTTTTTTGCGGGCGATGTTCCTGAAGATGGTTTACTTGGTAATACTTGAGTAGGTTGTGTCGTTTCAATAAGGTTCGTCAATTTCTCTTGAATATTTCCTTGAGAGTGTTGAAATTTTTTATTTATAATATTCACTGCATTCCCTTTATCCGCTCCATATTCAATAAGTAGTTTTATAGGTTTTAAAAATTGATCTTTGCTCGGATTATTAGTCTCGGTGGCTTGTTTTATAATTATTTCCAAAGGAGTTTGATTGTTCGAGTTTTTCTCATTAATTAAAGCAGCAATATTGTTGTTAGTAAGCAAAATTTTCAAGACATCCACATTCCCTGCTTTTGCTGCTGCATGCAATAAGTTATTCATTTGAGAGTCGTTCACCGTTACATCAGACCCACCTATAATAAGCTCATTTGCTATTTCTCGAGCATTTGGATCGGCATTTTTACATGCTGTAAATAATGGAGTTTCACCTTGATTATTGCGTAGCGTTAAGTTAAAGGACACTTTGTTTTTAAAGTCATTAAAAAGTCTCTGGTTACTAGCAAGAATATGAAATAATGAATCGCCAGATTCAGTAATTTTTGATGCAGCTTTGCTCGTGTCAATTATTTTATTTATGGCTATTTTTAATAAATTATAATTAAAATTATTTTGTGGTAATGCTAATATACTTTCAAAGAGCGTTTCAGATGTTTTTGAGCCAAATGAATTAGTAAATGTATGTATTTTAATGAGATCAATAGTGCTGTTTTTAATAATATTAAGCGCGATCGTACTCGCCATCAATGTGGAATTTTTATCAAGTTTTAATGCACAATGAAGAGGTGTTTCTCCTTTGTTATTTATAGCTTCAATGTTTGCTTCGTTTTGAATCAATTTTTTAAAACTTTGTAAATATGTATTAGAAGCAGCCATTTTGTGGAGAGCTGTATTATTTTCTTCATCAACAGATGCATTGACAAGCTTGTTACTAACCAGCCAATCTGCAATTTCATTGTGATACTGAGTTAGAGATTCACCTGTAAGCAGAACTGTGATTGGTTTTATTATAAATGTTATTGAAGGAGATATTGTTGAGTATTCTTTAAATAAATCAGCATTTTGATTTCGGTTTAATAGAGTTTTTATAATTTCTTCTTTTTTTTTCAATGTATCTGATTCAATGGCTATAGCAAGAGGTGTAGCATCTTTTATTTGGATAGAACTATACCGTAATTGTAGTGTATAATCACCTAAGTTAGCGTTTGCATTAACGCTTTTAAAATTTTGTATGCTATTAAGCTTCTCATTTACAATTGCGTCTATAATTTCTGCATCACTTAGTTTCTTTGAAAGTTTATTTGTGCGAGCGATAGAGTAATCAGTACCGCTTGCATGACAGTATTCTTCTGGTAGCGTAATTAAACTTCCAATAAATCCGAAAAAAAACAAAAACTTTTTCATACTATTACCTTAAAATCTTCTTGTATTAATGTGATTTCAAAATACATCGATTTTATAATAGAGAATTATAATGAAGTGAGGCAAGAAAACGATATTTTTAGAGGAAGTAATTGGTGTGCCTAACAGGATTCGAACCTGTGGCCTAGCGATTAGGAATCGCTCGCTCTATCCACCTGAGCTATAGGCACATCAGCATCGAGAATACCTGTTTTGGGCCTGAAGGTGAAGTATTTTTTACCAGATTCATAAAGTTTAATGGTTGGCGTTATTTTTAAACTACATTTTTTTTGGCCAAATGATCTTTTTATAACGAATACTGATGCCAATAATCACCAAAGCAAAAAATAGATGAATTAAAAGTGATTGCCTTAAATCACTATCAAGCCAAAATGGAATAGTTGGTCCGTAAACAATCAGTGGTAAACGACGTAACACAACTTTGACATAAACAAGGCCGGCGTGGACTCCCATGCCGGTGTATAATTTTCCGGTCACAATAAAAATCAGATTTAACAAAAGACCTAGTAAAAAAAGCCCTAGACCAAGTTTCCAGTCTTTTGTCACTAAATTCCAAGGGCAGGTTAAATCATGTACTAGGGAAAAAATAAGCGATGTAATCAAGGCGCTTGAAAATGGCGAAATGAATTGCGCGAAATATTGATACAAGGTTCCTCGAAAAATGAGCTCTTCGCTCCATGCTAAAAGAAATGTAACAAAAAATCCAAATGCAAGACTAAAAATTTTTATTGAGTTGAGCGCAAATGCTCCAGATTCAAATGTTGCAACGTTTCCAAAAACGATACCGCTTAATATCGCAGCATGAAGTCCAAAGAAGAGTCCAAAAAAGGTAAGAAATGGTTTAAGCCAATGTTCTTTCCAGAAGAAGTAAATGCATGAATCTAAAAACTTTTGCCAGAGTGATTGCGCACTGATAATAAGCAACAAAAAAATGTGCGTGATAACCAGGGTCACAAACGCAACTTTTCCAACACCTCTGCTTGCAAGCAAATTAAATGAGGGATCAAGCCATAATGCACAGGGCTGAAGAACCTGAAATGTAACAAAAATAGATAAGGCCGATAATAATACCGGCCTTATAACATTCCATAAAATGTAGACCATGTTGTTGAGCTCGAATGTTTCAAACTTTAAGCAGCGCGGATCTGCTCTTTGAGATGTTTTCCAGCTTTGAAGCGAGGAACATGTGTTGCTGGAAGGTGAATGCGTTGTTTGGTTGCTGGATTGATACCAACGCGCGCTGGGCGTTTTGAAATCCAGAATGTGCCAAAACCGGTAAGAGAAAGTTTGCCGCCTTTTTTCAAGGTGCGTTCAACGATACGTGTGAATGATGCGAGAACCTTTGCGACGTCTTTTTTGCTGAAATTGGTTTCTTCGCTCAACGCGCTTATCAATTCACTCTTATTCATAGAGATCTCCTAAAAAAGTTTGACTTAGAGTTTGTACAGTTTCAGTGTGAAATCTAAATTTTGTTTAAGCGTTTGTCAAGAAAAAGCACAGCAAAGTATGCATACTACAGCGATTTTTTGTATTGATATTTTTATCGAATAAAAAATATTATTATTGGAAAAAGCTTTTTAATGTTTTCTTTTCTGTAAGAAACTTTGTTTTTTAGTGGCTGTACAGGTCATTTTTGAACGTTTACGCTTGGCATAATGAAAGACAATTATACACAGAGGAGTTTGAATGTTTATTGATACTCATTGCCATATAAATATGATGGTTAAAAAAGAGTTTGATGTTCTTCTTGCGCCACATCAAATTGAACAAGCGGTCGATGTTATAAAACGTTCTCAGGCTGCGGGTATTCAAGCATTTATTAATGTTGGAACTTCGGTACCGGAAAGCTTAAATTCCGTTGCTCTTGCTAAGCACTATACCGCAGTATACGCAACGGTTGGTTTGCATCCTTGTGACTGTACTCCAGAGTGGCGCAAGGATTTTGAGCAGATTAAAAAACTTGCTCAACACAAAGAAGAAAACAAAATTGTTGCGATTGGTGAAATCGGTTTAGATTTTTATCACAAACCGTTTGATATGCAACGACAAAAAGATGCTTTTAAGGCGCAAATAGAACTTGCACTTGAATATAAACTACCACTGTCAGTTCACGTTCGTGATGCCGGTGAAGAAACGTTACGCGTGCTTGAAGAATATGCTCGAGAAATAAGAGGCGCAGTTATCCACTGTTTTTCACAAAATAAAGACTTTGCAAATGTAGTTCTTGAATGGGGATTTTATGTTGGTATTGATGCTCCAATAGGGTACCCAAAAAATCAGCAATTACGCGATGTTGCTGCGGCTATCCCACTAGAACGGATTATTCTTGAGACCGATTCTCCATTTTTGCCACCACAAGAGTTTAGGGGCCGGCCGAATAGTCCTGAGTACTTGCCACTTTTTGTACCTGTGATTGCTGAATTAAAAGGCGTTTCAGCACAAGAAGTTGGACGTGTGACAACTGATAATGCTTGTAAATTATTTGGTATAGAGTTGACGTAATAGAAAACGGTGATTTATGGTTAAAAAAAAGCATAAATCACCGAGCGTAGTTTTTTAGTTTGCTGCTTCCAAGCAGGGCAAGCAGGGTGGTATGCAGAGACACCTTGCAAAATCTGGATCGCAATTTTCTAGATTGCAATTCTGTTCATGAAGTATGACAACATAAGATTTATGAGCCGGCTCATAAATCTATCCAAAAAATGCGTGAGCATGCACCAATAACAAAAGAAGATATAGATGTTTTATAGGCTGGGCTATAAATTCTGGTTTATAAATTAATTATAAGAAAGATAAATAAAGTTCTTTTCTAGAAAAAATAGAAGAGTGACGAGCAGAAGCCTCGTCACTCTTGATAGACTTATTTGCAAATTTCAGCTTTTGCGCTGGTAATTTTTGCATTGTCGTCAGCAAGGTCAAGATCGAATGTGCTGATGAGCTTGTCAATTTCTTTGATGAAATCATTACGTTTTGCAATAGAATTATCGAATGACTGCATGGTTGTGGTTAAGTTGTCAAGCAAGATTTTTGCTTGTGCTTCTGATTCTCCCGTATCTTCTGTGATCTCTTCATTTAATGCATCTATTTGAGCTTGTAAAGCAGCTTTTTGCGCTTGCAGTGTAGCAATGTCAGCTGCGGATTTTGTTTTAAGTGCTGAAAGGTCTACCGTTAATAAAGAGATTTGTTCATTTGCACTAGCTGTGTACGAGGCGGTATCTGTACCACACTTTGCAAGAGATGTTCGTAGAGCTGCAAATTTTGCTTTAATGCATGAAAGGGCGTCATCGCGAATAATATCAACCGCATCAAACACTGAGTAGGCCTCTTTTATAGAATTCGTTTTCTCAGTATAAAATGTTGTTGTTGCATCAAGAGAAGTATTCATCGTGCTTGTTGCAGCAATCAAGCGATCCATTTGTTCAAGCCAGTTGGCTGGTAAGTCGGCTTGAGCAGATTTAATCGATACTACGCTGACCAGTACAAGTGTTCCTGTGCGTAAAATATTAAATTTCATATAAAATCTCCTTTGTTACAAATAGATTGTAATTTTTATTATTGATTTTGACAGATAAGTTTTTGGAGTGCTTGCATGTCTGCTTTATCCAAACCTTGATATTGGTAGATTTTCGTTAAAAAACCATCAAGCTTTGTTGCAAACTCTAAGCGTTTTTGTGTGCAAGTTACAAATTTTGCTTTAGCAGCATCTAAGCCAGCAATTGCCTGATCTACTGCAGTTTGGTTCATGCCGAGTAAGGAATTATATTCGTTTTGTAATCGAGTGCGTGTATCATTGAGTGCTGCAATTTGTCCATTCAGTGTTGCAATTTCAGCTGCTGTAGATGCTTTGAGGGTTTCGATTTGGCTTGTAAGATTTGAAATTTTTCCGCCAAGGAGCGTTTGTGTGTTTGAGTAGTTTTGTAAGCAGGTAGTAATATCTGAATTGAGCTTTGAAAATGTAGATTTTGTGCAGTCAGAAAAAGCTTTTCTTATTGCATCAGCACTTACAATTTTATCGGTAAATGCATCAATTAAAACCGTTCTGGTTTGAAAAAAATCAATGGATTTATCTAATTCGCCAGATGCAGTACCTAACTTTTCAAAAACATTTGCAACACCGGCCCAAGGTGTTCCTGCATTCATTGAAGCAACAATAAAGCTGAGGCTTAATTGAAGAAGCTTTTTTTTCATAGCGATACTCCTTTAAATAATGAATGAAAATAGTACGTTCTTTTATTTGTCTTCCTCCGCATTAATAATTTTTTCTGAACAAAGATCTTGTAATGTTTTAATAAGGTCTTCATAGCTATTATTTATTTGATTCAAAAGCATATGAAGAGCTTGATCCATGCTTTGTGCACTAATTTGGTTTTGTAAAATTTTTTCTTCCAGCGCATCTACGTTTAATTGGAGATCTTCCGTGCATTCTTGAAATAAAATATTTTGATTAAACATTGTTGTGTGTAGAGATTGAATCTCGTTATTGAGCTGCTGAATCATTTCTTCTGATGGAACATGAGGATATTGTGGGCATTCTATGACTACTTGATTTAATTGATTAGTCAACTGATTCAGAGTTTCAAGATTGTTTTGAAGAATACAATTTTGAAATGCAACGAGTCTTAAAACGAGATTTGAAAAATTTTTTAGTTTAAAAAGAGCAGATTGCAGGTTTTGTTGGTGGCATAGAATTTGCCTAAATTTGCACGATGTACATGAACTGAGGGGGGGGGGGTAAGAGAAGTAATCGTACAATGAACGTTCAGAATTATGCAAAAAATAAGTTGAAATATGGAGCGTCTTGTCATTGTATAACCAATATTTTAAAAGCGAATCACCGCTTCACATTTATTTTTAAGAAAATTAATCGTTTTTTAGGTTATCACAATATCTGTTGTAAAATTAAGTAAAAAATAATAAATCAAGAAATATGCTTTTTAAAAAGATATTTCTGCAGTTCCGTATATGCTGCTTTCGTTTGGAGTGTTCTTGCCTGAAATCATTTTTTGAAGACCAATAGAAAAACGAGCTTGTTTGTTATAGTAAGCGGTTAAGTGAAGAGCCAAGGTATGGCTTTGCTGTTGAAATTGCTGCTTAAGCGTTCTGGCATCAAACTTATCAGGTTGTGACAAGGGAGTTATTTTTGATTTTGTTTGAAAGAAGAAATGATAATAAAGGGTCAAGTAAAGATCTGCAAAAAAAATATCATTCATGGCATTGCCTACTGTTGCAAAAAACGAAGCGTGTGGGTTGACCTTGCATGAAGCTTTTTGGTCGGCAAACTCCGGAATGACACTATCTACAAGAGAGAATGGTTGCTGTGTGTAGGTCTTAAAGGGAGGAGGAATAAATTTGAGATCTTGATGAGTTTTCATAGAGCTCATTCGAAAAATTTCTTGATGTCGAGGAATGAAATTGGCTTGAAAGAAACAGAGAGGGTTAAAAGTTTTGAGATGGGTTTTTGTAAAGATCTGTCCAAAGAGCCCGATATGAATATTTTGATAATCGGTGATGTAGGGTTGCCAAAGCGTTGATTTTTGAGTTGTCTTACTTAAAGGTACGCCCAGATTTATGCCCCATTGGATATCACGAATTGTGTGGTGATGTGGAACAATGTCTACGACTAAAGAAAAAAGTCCATCACCAAGACCAGACTTAGAATTAAGTGGTTTGTATTCTATGCCTTTGGGCTCAAGTACTGCTCGATTTAAAAAGTCTGAAAAATCTGCGTTAAAATAAGTATAGAATTGATTGATATTAGAATTAACTATGCTTGGTGGTGCGTTGCATTGAAGACTCCCATTGGATATTTTTATAAAAAGACGGTGAATTTTTTCTACATATGAAAAGCTTGCTCGAGTTCTAAAAATAATATTTTTATTTTTTAAGTAGATGGTTTTGAAGTTGTATAAAAATTCGCCTGTTACTATTTTTGCCGTAGATTCTGCATTGAAGGTTAGTTCAGTTGGGGCTAAGCAGGCAAGATATTGTTCTAATCGAGTACCTCCAAATGGAGATCCGACCGGCAAAGTAAAAAGGCCCATATTGGACATCTTTGAAGCTAGAAAAATATCTTGAAGTTGAGGCTTCCCAAAAAGGTAGTTACCCAAAGTGGATTTTTTGCTATTAACATCAAAGGCTTTTGATGCGGTAACATTTTTGATAGAGAACTTGGTGTAATAATCAAAATTTCCATGACCAACCAGCGGTATGTCAAAAAAATGCACATTTCCATATACATTTTCATAAAGGTAAAGCGAGAGCAATGCCATGATAAAGCCTGATAGCCGAATGTTTTTAGTGATATTCATAAAATTTCCTTTACGTACTTTTTATTAAAACCAAGTTGTAAGTAGCATCAAAGCCGTAAAGTTGAGACGTGGAGCTTTCGGAATCTGTTGTATACCAAAGTGAATGCCAGCCAGGGGTAATTTGAACGGTGAATTCATTACTTGAAATTGTTGGAGGAGCATATATTTTTTTATTAATTTCTTTGAGTCGGATCTGTGGGCTTGTGAGTAAAACTATTTTTATCCAACTTGGAAGATTGTTCTGTGTTAGTAAGAGTGGTTGATTTTCTTCTGGTGGAGGAGCTGGACTGTTTTCATTTTGAATCGAGTTTTGACAAGCACATGATTCAAATAAAGCTTCGTCAAGAGAGGTGAGGTTTATTGTTGTGCAACCAGAATCTTGATAAGCCTTCTCAAGCATTTGATGAGCTTTTTGCATCTGCTGCTCAGTTTTACTTATTAAGGCATTAAGCTTTAGGTTTACTGAAGCAATTGAATGCGCTGGATTATTGAGAGGTATTATTGAATTTATAGTGATTACATTAAAAAAAAACCATGAAGAGATATAGAGTAAAGAATTCATGAGAATCAATCTCCTTAAAACTTAATTATAAAAATATAACTCGAATTCTTCTGATCTAAATTAATAATTTTAATGGCATATACAAAAAAAACAAATCTATTAAAAGCGATTTTGATATTGTTTATCGATATCGCTTGAGCCTGGTCATGGTTCTGTCCAAAAAAATATGTGAGCATGCACCAACAACAAAAAACAGTGCAGATACATAAACAAACGGAGTTTGTACTTTTGTTGTTCCAAGATACCAAGCAAGGGCAAAAGGAAAGCTCATAACAAACCAAAACTTGTGAGTGATTGTGCGGTGTCTGATGAGCATGACAAAAATGGTACACGCAACAAGAATAAAGAAGAGGTAAAATTTAGATTTGATTAATGCTGCGCATAAAACGATCGCTATGATAGGCCAAAAAAGGCGTTGCATTTTGCTATCAATATCGATGTCTGGAAAAATTGAGCCAGTCAATGCAAGGCCAATACATAGAGGCATCTGCCACATCATTTGAAATACGTTTGCATTAATCTGGTTGAGTGCGTAAATAAGGACTCCAGCGCATGTTAAGCCGGTAACCAGATGAGTACGATGATTGGGCATAATCTCCTTTTAGGTGAGGCGAGCAAATCGCGTATGGGGGAAGTAAAATTGTAAAATCTTTTTGTAGTCCCATCCTCGAGCAATCAGATCTCGAGCACCACACTGGCAAAGGCCTTGATGATGTCCATGTCCTCGTCCGGTAATAACAATGCGATCGCGCTCTTTTTTAATAGAAAGCGCCAAGCTTTTTATTTTACCTTTAATGCTTGCTTTTAAAGCTTTGCACGGAATAGTAACATTTTTCTTTGAACCAATGAGCTGTATTTTGTGAACAACACCCGATTTATCTTTGTCAAGCGTCTTAACATCTTTGAGCGTGCCAATGTCTTTAAGTTGCTTTGCAAGCGGAGCGTACGATTGTAAATAAGAAAGAAAGGTTTTTTCTTGTAAATCTTCTTTCCAGATGTAGCATGACATATTACGTTTGCAATAGGTACATTGCTGGGTGCGAGAGAGATATGGTTTGCTTGCATCTTGGTGACGCATGTGCCCCGGAATAATGCCGCCGCATGATACATCAAACATGGTGAGTGCAGGAGAGCCTTTATAGGTCAAAATAAGACCTTCGGTCTCTTCAACCGCCTGCCGTAAGTGTTTGAATTGATGATGGCCATTATAAAGCTGGTTAAAATTTGAATTTTTTAAGTCGTACAATCCACTGCGTGGTCGTTGTGCATTGATCAGATAGTAGCAATACGAACGTGACGCTATTGCTTGAATTTTATGCATCTCAAGCGGCCAATACGGAATAGATTCTGAACGAAGTACCGAATAAATATATGTTTCCAGCTCAACATTGTTAATTACCATGAGGGTGTTGGTTTTTTCATCAATCTTAAGAAAGATTTTTCCCTCGTACGATTTACCATTAAATTGTGTACGTTTATAGGGGTTGAAAATAACTAATTCATTTTGTTTAACGTTACGAAAAATACCATCTGGACATTCCAGGCTGATTCTTCCATGTATAACTCGAATCTTAAGTTCGTTTTTACTGATAGAAGCAGTGATTCCCGAATGGAGTGGACTTTCAATTAAAAATCCATTCTTTGATGAAAAAATAAGTTCGGTTGGTTGGGCAGTACTGTGTTCTTCAAGAAGAACACGCACCATACGATGGCTCCGTTTCATTGATGCAGATTTTTTTGTTGTTAGTTGAGATAGTTGGTCAACAGAAGGTGATATTTTTTTTTGTTCGAGGTGTGAAGATTTTTTTTTTGTTGGCAAAATATTTTCTTGTTGCGTGGCAAAGAGCGTACATCCAACACATGGTAATAAATAGAAAAGTAAACGCAATTTCACAGAAATTCTCCTCCACCAACAACAAGCAGATTATTTACAAAAGGGAAACGATAAGCGGGTTATAGTCTGCCACAAATTTGAGAAAATCGGTAGGAATTTTGGTTCTTTTATCAACTCCCTTGTTTGCAAGTGCATCAGCATGCTTGTTGTGTGCACGTACAACATGGGTAAACGTGTGGGGGATATCTTTGAGCATTGCAAGGACTGCAAGGTTGAACTCAATAAGTATTGGATTTTTCACCGAATAAAAACCATTGAGCTGTTTGATGAGCAACTCAGAATCTGAAATAAAATGAAGATACGGTATGGGAATTTGTTTTGATTCGCAATAGGATCTGGCAAAAAATATTGCGAGCAATAATGCTAAATATTCAGCTTGATTATTTGTTTTATTGCCCAAGAATATGCCTTTTTGAATAAGCGGTATTTGATGGTCTACGACATAAATTCCTGCTCCTGACGGCCCAGGGTTTCCACGTGCAGCACCATCAACAAAAATTTGCCAACGTGGCTTAAGTTTGTCCACGGGCGGAGTAGGCGTTTTGATTTTTTTCTCATTTGACTGAGTATCATTTTTTGGTTCGGGTGTGCAACCAAGAATGCTTAATTGTTTTTCCATGATTTAGTATTGTGCTTTAGAGGCCTCAGTTTCTTGTGTTTCATCAAAATACAAAAAGCGGTAACAGTTGCGACATGGAAGAATTTCTTGTTTTTTTAATTTAAGAACGTCTTGCTGTAATGCGTTATAAAAGCAGACGCTGCAACATGTTCCATGAACCGGGACAATAGGGTCTGGCACTTGGTTTCTCATGCGATTATAGCGAACTCTCCATTCCTCAGGGATGGTAAGGGCATATGCTTCACGTTGCGACTCGTATTGCTGTATTTTTTCCTGCATATCACGAATTGCCTGCTCGTCATCAGCAATAAGAAGTTTGATTTCATTGTGCTTTTGTTCATGCATTGCTACTGAATTATTTTGATCATCTTCAGCTTGTTCAAGTCGAATCCAGCTCTTGATTGCGGCATCATCAAGTTCTTGCCGTTTACGCATGAGCCCTGAGAGTTCTTTTTCAAGCGCCATATATTCACGTTGATCTCGAATTGAATCAAGACGATCGCGCTTGCGTTCTTCTTCTTCGCGTAGGGAATTTGCTTGAAGTTGTAGCATGTCAGCATCTTTTTTTGCAGCGATAAATTCTGCTTTGAGTTGTGCTGCGTGCTGTACGAGATCTGCAATTTTGCGATGATGCTCAATAATTTTTTTCTTTTTTTCAACAATAGATTCTGAGAGCTGAATAAGCTCCTGGTCATACTGAACAAGTTTTTTAAGACTTTGCCACAAGGCTTTACCGGTCATAGGTCACCTCTTGGAGCTGCGGGCTGATGTGAAACGATTTCAAGATTTACCAGCACAGGCTTTACACCTAGGCTGGCTTGCTCGTCGTAGCTTGCCAAGCCTGAAGGCGTGGATAAGCGAAGACTGGTGGGCCCACCTGGACTTGAACCAGGGACCATCCGGTTATGAGCCGGGTGCTCTAACCAACTGAGCTATAGGCCCCACCTTATTCATAAAGTTTAAACAAACTTATATCGCTTGTCCAATTTTAAAACAACTTTCAATTATACAGAATCATCACTCACAACTCCATTAATAGTGACATGAGCAGCGCCAAGAATTTCAACATTTAAATTGGCGCTTGCACCAACGCTACTGTTGCCAAAAACAAGGCCATTGTTGAATGATTGTGCAACGTTTGAAAAAGAAAAATCTGGTCGATAAATTCGTACTGTGTCATCATTAACAAAACCACCAACCGCACTTGGAGTGCTTCCACCGGTTGCAAAAAACTCTCCACCAGGACGCCAGTTTGGGTGAACTGTGCCGCCACCAATTGTTGAGTAATCGACTGACGCAAGTGGTGTGAGCGTGAGGCCATCAAACGAGTAGATGCGCAGTTCGTCGGTGTTTGCAAAGCCTCCGCCACTCGATGGGACATATCCTCCAATAAGAAGAGATGATCCGGTTTGGTCCCACGAACAAGCATGAATTCTCGTTCCATATGCTTTTCCGGTGAGTGCGGTGAGCGTTGTACCATTAAAATTATAAAGCCTGAGTTGTTCTGTTGCGGTAAATCCACCAACTGCTGTTTGAAAACGTCCGCCTATTGCAACTGTTGTTCCGCTTGGATGCCATTTTACTGCATGCACTTGTCCTGTTCCACCGCCATATGATTTGCTCGTAACAGAGGCGATTGTTGTTCCATCAAAGCTGAAAATTTTAAATTCATCGCCAACTCCTCCCGCATAACTTCCTCCACATGCAAGATATTGACCTGTTGGGTGCCAGCTGATATCAAGAATGCGGGTTCCAGCCCCATCAGCGCCCCAGTCAATGTCATCGATGAGTGTTAGGGATGATCCATTGAAGCTGTATACTGCAAGTTCATTGCTCGTGGTTGGAAATTCAAGTCCGGCAGCAATATATTTTCCATCAGGGCTAAATTCTGTTGTGTAGACGGTGCCACCTGATATAGGATGTACACTTGCAACGCCGGTGAGTGTTGATCCATTAAATTGATAAACACGAAGAGCATTGGTATTTCCTGCAGCAAAGCCGGTATTACCTCCGCCTGATGGTCCGCCACCACCAATAACAACATATTGTTCGTCTGGGCTCCAGTCGATACCAACAATTGACCCGCTACTATTGCCATAATCTCTGCTTGTCGTTATCGTTAGTGAAACCCCATCAAATTCACAAATAATTAATGTTGATCTTCCAACGCCGCCACTATCAACTAATGCTAAATACTTGCCTGTTGGGCTCCAACGAACGCGTGAAACATCTTGGTCTCGGAAGCTTGTAACTGAAGTCAGTGTTGAAAATGTTGATGAATTGCGGGTGTTAAGAATTACTTTGTTTTCTAAAATTAAATTTCCTTTGGTTATTTGCATGCCTGATGCGGTGGTGTTGAGCGTGCAGCCATTTAAATGAAGCGTTGATGTTCGATCTTGTAAAATAAAAAGATTTTTAGCGTCAGTTCCTGTCGGTGCAAATGAGAAAGCGGTGCTAATATCGAAAAGAAAGCGTGAGTGTGGAGCAACAAAAAGTGGAGATGATGAATAGTAAACAAGAGCAGATGTTCCTGAAAAAATGACATCGTTATGAATATAAATTTTTCCAAAACTGAATGGCATGTCGCCTATCGGGTTAAGGATAACATTATCAAAAGCGAGTTTTGAGCTTGAACTATTGATTCTGATGGGGCCAGAAAAAAGTGAATTACGTGTGTTCTTGAAGGTTAGATTGCGCAGTGTTAATGTTGCATTTGCGTCAATTTGTAGTTGAGCATGCTCTTTGAGTTCGAGTGTTGCACCGTTTCCATCAATAAAAGTATCGCCCGTGAAGTGCAGTATCTTTGATGCGGGAATAGTGAGATTACCATTTAAAACAATACCATGCCCTCGACCGTTAATACGACCGCTTTGTGTAATGGTAACACCTGAATCAAGAACAAGGTCGGTGAGCAAATTCATGGTGCCAAATTGTCGTAAATCAATATCGCCTGAAACTGAAACGACTGTATCAAGAGAAGCGGCCGCGCCATTAACAATCGTGAAACCATTATTGAGTCGTACGTACCCTTGTGCGATTTCACCATTATTAAAAACATGATGCTGATTTTTAAAAACCACTGACGCTGTACCATTTAGGTTGCTTGCGTGTGTGCAACCGAAGCGAGCACTTATCAAGAATATCATTAACAAGACTTGTCTTACTTTCATAAAAATCTTTCTCCTTTTTATAAATAAGAACGTTGATTAATCAATATTATTTTATTTACGTGTACGTTATTACATTACTCCATGAGTTTTAATTAAAAAATCAGTCAACTTACTTGAGTATCCATATTCGTTATCGTACCATGCAAAAACTTTTCCGGTCGTTCCTACCACTTGCGTGAGCAAGCTATCAAAAATGCATGAATGTGTGTTACCAATAAAATCCGAAGAGACAAGAGGTATATCAATGTATTGAATAATATTTTTGTTTAAGTGGGAAGCTTTTTCAAAAGATTCATTAATCGCTTCTTTTGAAAGTGGTTCTTGAGTAGTGAAAGTAAAATCGACAATTGAAACAATGGCGGTTGGAACACGCAATGACGTTGCTTTGATCTTTCCTTCAAGTTCAGGAAAGAGTTTAGTTATTACTTTGTCAGCGCCAGTTTTTGTAGGAATAATGTTGCACGCTGCAGCTCGAGCTCGTCGAGGGTCATGATGTGCAACGTCAAGCAGTACCTGATCGTTCGTGTAGGAGTGTACCGTGGTCATCAAGCCAGAAGTGAGTGTGAAATTATTTTTAAGCACTTGAACCATTGGAGCAAAGCAGTTGGTTGTGCAGCTACCCAGCGAGACGATGTGGTGCTTTGATGCATCGTAAGAATTATGATTAACCCCTGGGATAATCGTGATGTCTTCATCGGTGCCCGGGGCGGTGATAAGAACTTTTTTGGCGCCAGCATTGATGTGTTCCTGTGCCGCTTGGCGTGTGGTAAAGCAGCCTGATGCATCAACAACCCAATCGATATGAAGTTTTTGCCAAGGGAGTAGAGCAGGATCTTTTTGTGCAAAAATTTGAATTTTTTTTTGGTTAATCGAAAGTAGATTATCTTGAAACGAGATTGTTCCTGGAAACTCTCGCATAATGGAGTCGTACTTAAAAAGATGTGCAATGTTATCGGTGCTTGAAGGCCCAATATTAATGGCGACAACATTCAGTTGCGCACAAGCATTTGGGTTACTCAAAATGGTGCGCAAAAACGCACGTCCAATACGACCAAACCCGTTGATTGCAATTTTTATTGCCATCAGAATCCTCTCTTTGTGTTGTCGAGTACAGAAATAGAATGTGTTTTTTTAGCATGAAAACACTCTATACGTGAAGCGATTTGATTGACAATAAATTTATCGATTATTGAAAATATTAAGTCAAAAGTGGTAAATCTAAATTTTTTGCTCAATATATTGAACTGATTGGGCGTTTCGTAGTATTGTGTAAAAAATGCAATTGAATCTCGTTTTTTACACAATTTTCTTAAAGAATCGACTAGATAGGGGTTTAGAATGATTATAGAACTTGAAGCAATATTTTACCTAAAAGCAGAAAACGCTCCTATTTTTGAGATAAGAGCGCTTTTTGAAAAAATCTTATGTGTTAGTTAAGAATTTTATATCTGAAACTTATATTTTTCAATCCAAGCCATGAGATCTGCAACACCTTCTTTTGAAAGGGTGTTGATAACAACATGGGGCTCAAATCCTTTAAGCTCAGGCTTGAGCGCTTCAAATTCTGTATCGGTCAATTTGTCCCGTTTGTTAAAAACATAGAGCATTGGTTTATCTTGTGCACCCAATTCTTCAAGCGTTGTTTTAACGATAGCAATCTGGTCTTTCCATGCCGGATTGCTCATATCAACAACATGGAGCAGGAGGTGTCCATACTTCAACTCAGCAAGTGTCGACTTAAATGCCTCAATCAAGTTGTGCGGTAATTGGCTGATAAAACCAACAGTGTCAGAAATGAGTAACTTTTTTTCAGGCTTGATAAAAAGTTCACGCGTTGTTGTGTCAAGCGTTGCAAAGAGTTTGTCTTCAGCAAGCACATCACTTTTGGCGATGCGGTTGAGCAAGCTAGACTTTCCAGAGTTGGTGTATCCAATGATACAAACCAAAGGAATTGATGTTCCAAGTCGCTGCTTACGCTGCACTTCGCGTGATCGTTCAAGCGTATCAAGCCGTTTTTGAGCTTGGCGTTTTTTTTCAGAAAAGAATCGCTTTAAAACTTCTTTTGCTGTTTCACCAGGGCCTTTATTTCCCAGGTAGCCGGCTTGTTGAGCGAACTCTTCACCTTTACCGATGATACGCGTTTTAAGATATTCAAGTTCAGCCATCTCAACTTGAATCTTACCCTCGGATGTTGTGGCTGAGTTTCTGAAGATCGTTAAAATCAGATGTTCGCGGTCGTGTACTTCGCAGCTCAGTGCATCAGACAGATTTCGTTCTTGCAGAGGGTGCAAATTTTCAGAACACAGAACTTCTTCAATTTCATGTTCGGTACAATATGCTCGAACTTCTTCAAGTTTGCCTTTGGTTAAAAACATGTTGTTATCAGCTGATCGCAGCTTCATAAAAAGCGTGTCGTCGTAATGAATTCCTGATGTTTTTACCAGGCTTAAGAATTCTTCGAAATAATATTCTTGAGATCCTATTTGATTAAATGGGGTGTAAATACCAAGTAAAAGTGTTTTAGGGAATTTTTCAGCAGTTGATTGAGCGGTTCTTTTAGCCATAGTTGGGCTCCTCTGAGTCTCTTTTATGTAAGTATTTTTTTATTCGAGTTGCTTTAAAATTTCTTCACTGAATTGCGATGCAAAATTTGGACCTTGAGCGGTAATAATATTTTCATCATCCAGCACAACACATCCTGCGTCGATGAACTCAATATGTAATTGTTTAAAAATTGCTTTTGCTTGCGCGGTTGGATAAACCGTGGCATGCTGATCTGTTAAAATTCCCGTTTGAGCCACAGGGATACAGGCATAGCAAATAGCAGCAACAAGCTTTTTGTGGCTATGAAAGAACTTAATTGCTTTGATAACCAGCTGGTTGTCCCACAAATAAGTTGTCGAGCCTGGGCCACCAGGAATCACTAACGCATCATAACCTTCAAATTCTTGATCACTCATCTGCTCAAGTAACTTGTTTGGAGTAAATTGCGCACCTTTATGACCAAGGGCATTTCCCTGTGCTAGTCCGGCAACATCAACCGTGTGACCAGCTTCGAGTAGTTCATGATAGGGAGTATTAAATTCAGTCTCTTGATAATCTTTGGGCATGAGAATAAACAGAATCTTGGCCATAGTGTCTCCTTAAAGCTAAAACAAATTTGTTTTAGTATAGATTGCCAGAGAACAAATGCAACGCCCTGTAAGGAGTTTGGCTTTATAGTACGGCCTCGTTTTTTTGTGCAAGTACTGCAAGGTTTTGAGCTCGGTGCTTAGTCAACGGATGGGTAGAGGTAGCTTCTGCGATGGTATCTGCGACTATTCTACGTTTAAGATTCGACATTTTTTCGATCTTAAAAACAGCATTACTAACCTCCTTAGGATCGTCAATGATCGTAGCAGCAGTAGCGTCTGCCTCATTTTCAAAATATCGGCTAAAAAATTTAAGGGTAATAATATCGAGAATATATGGTGCTAGATCAAACGCACTGCAATGCTTGGCCTCACCATCAATAGCAACGCCAAAAGAGGTAATAATAACTCTATTTCTAAGTCCTAAATGTTCGATAAATTTAACTGCAAATAAATGAAAAAGTGCGGTTAATAAAATTTTTTTTGGTACATGATTATGATGTATGTGTGATAATTCATGAGCAATCGTAGCTTCAAGCTCTTGCGGTGAAAGGCATTGAATAAGATCTTCTCCGATACAAATAAGACCAAAATTTTTTGCAAGAGAGAAAGCAAAGGCATTACATTTATAATCAATCCCACAATGTTCTGCTGCCGTGGAGAGAGGGTTACCGGTAAAAATTAAAATGAGTGGGACTGGGATGGAGAGTTTTTCTGCCAATTTGTTTGTCATGCTGTACAAAACTGGAGTTTTGCTTTCATTTGCAACAATCAAACCAGTAGTTGACAAGAGCTTCGAGTGGTTAGGACTTTCTTTGAGCTCGAGCACTTCGCTGTATATTTTGTTTTCAGTTTGAACATCATCTAAAGCAATAAATGTAGAGCTATGAAGTGTGATAAAAGCTTGGGCAAAAACTAATAAAATTACAATTGTTCGAGTGGTTGTGCTAGGCATAGTGGCTCTTTCAGGACAGATATATAAAATTCAGCAAGTAAAAAGGTTGTTAATAATAGTAAATTATAAATAATTAGTAAAGTTCTAATAGAGTTTTTACAAGTCTTATTTCGATATATGTTGGAGCTTTTGAGTGTTGGATTTGTTTATCAAATTGATAAACTCACAAAAATTTATCCAAAGAGTGCTCGCCCAGTTCAGGAAAGAAATACTGGGCCAGTTCTTTTGTTGATACTCAGGTAAGTGATTAATGAGTAAGCTTGCGGAGTATTTAAGCTAAGTAGGCACTTCTGAAGGTTGAAAAAATTACGGCAAAAATGAGTATGAAAAAAATAACATTTTCGTTTTGAATAGGAAACATTTGAGGTAAGTTTTGACGATGAACTGGATTTTGAGGAATTCTATTTTGAAATGAGACTAACCTTAGCGGTCTGCCTGGTCGTTCGAACGTGCAGTAAAACGATGGTAGGCCAGATGCTGAGAATAATCTTTGAGATGCAAGTGCAAGTACTTCATGATCTTCATGAAGCCCTCGAAGTTTAGTGAGAAGTTCTTCTTGAGTCAGCCCTGCTTGAGCAAGCATTTCAGCAGTGATTTCAATTGCTGATTGGCAGGTTGGGCATGCAAGGTCGCCCTTTAAGAGTATATCTTCAAGGCATTGAGGATGCAGTTGATGGTTGCAGGTAAGTCTTGCGGCGTTAACCGCTTCCTGGATGTTTCGGTCACTGAGTAAAGCATTACAAAAATTACAAAGCTGCTGAGCTTCTTGATTGTGCGGCTCAAGATCCATACTCTTAAGTTTTGTAAAATCCAGTGCAACAAAACTAAGTACATGTGCCAAAAATACTGTTTTTATGAGAGTAACTATAATATTCTTATTCATAATAAATTTCTTTCTATGGTCGATGATATTCAAGAAGATAACGAGTTGCTAGGCCATTTTCATAATAAAAACCGGTATCTTTAAAGCCAAACCGCTTGAGTGCAGCATAGCTGCGCTTGTTCCATAAGCGAACATGTGCATTAAAGCTGGGTGCATTGGTGAGTGCAAAATATGTTTGAGCAATTAAACCGATGGCTTCTTGAAAACGTCCCCCACCCCAGTAGCGCTCATTAACCCAACAGCCAAATTGCCCAGGATCGCGGTCATTTTTTTCGCGGATTTCAAGTGCTCCAATCAACTTATTTTCTTTGTTGTCAAAAATGCAGTACTGTAAAATTTCTTTACTTGCATCGCGTTTCATTTCATAACGCAGATGACGAATGGTATAGTCTAGGGTAATTTCATCAGGGTATTCAAGCCCGCGGCGTACCGTTTGCGAGAACATGTTATGGTAATCAATAAAATATTCTTCTTTAAGTTTGCGTAGTGTAACAATTTTGCCTACAACAGTTTCAGGTCGTTGCGTAAGTCGAGTGGACCATACCTGCTTGCTTGAATAGAAAATGCTCACGCCAGCAAGAGCTGCTATGCTCAGACAAGAAATGATCAGGGCGTGTTTACGATGAGCACTGATCCATTGGCGGAAGCGGCTCAAAAGCGATATAATCATAAGACATCCTTATGTATAAAAATCTTTATAAGGGTATATTTCCAGACTTCTTTTTGGGAAGCTGTTCAACTTTACTTTCAAGAAATGATAACGCTTTGAGTATACAACTACGTGTGTCATTAGGTTCAATAATTGTATCAATATACCCATGTTCAGCTGCAATAAAAGGATTTAAAAACTCAGTTGCATAGGTTTCTTCAAACTCAGTTTTTTTAGCGATTTTAGTTTCTTCATCAAGTTGAGCAAGGCGTTTGCCATGTAAAATAGAAACTGCTGTTGCGGCAGAAAGAACGGCAATTTGAGCTTGTGGCCATGCGATATTAAAATCTGCCCCTAGCTTCTTGCTTCCCATGACGATATAAGCACCACCAAATGCTTTGCGTAGTATCAGGGTAATTTTAGGGACCGTTGCATTGGCATAGGCATACAGAAGTTTTGCTCCATGTCGAATGATGCCGTTATGTTCTTGATCAATACCAGGCAAAAATCCAGGAACATCAACGAGTGAAATAATAGGAATGCCAAAGCTGTTACAAAAATTAATAAAGCGTGCTGCCTTGCATGATGCATCGATATCAAGCGTACCGGCTTTAACGAATGGCTGGTTTGCAACAATCCCAACGGACATGCCATCCATGCGTGCAAAACCAATAACAATGTTTGGTGCAAAGAGTGCTTGAATTTCAAAAAAACTTTCTCCATCAACCAAACCTTGAACTACTTGCTTGATGTCATATGCTTGGTTTGTATTTTCAGGGACAAGTGATGCAAGTGGAATTTTCAGAGTAGGCTCTACTCCTACAGGTCGTGCAGCAGTTGTGCGGTAGTGTGCCGGAAGGTAGGAAAGGAGTGCTTTGAGTTGCTCAAAACATTCTTCTTCAGTTTGTGTGACGATATGTGTAACGCCTGATTGTGTTGCATGGACATACGCGCCACCAAGTTCTTCTTTGGTGATTGATTGCCCAAGTGCTTGTGCAACAACCTGTGGCCCCGTAATGAACATTTGACTGATATTTTCGGTCATGAAAATAAAGTCGGTAAGCGCAGGTGAGTAGACCGCTCCACCAGCACATGGACCAAGGATAAGTGATATTTGGGGAATGACGCCCGATGCTTTGACGTTGCGCATAAAAACAGAGCCATAACCGGCAAGTGCATGAATGCCCTCGTCAATCCGTGCCCCACCGGAATCAAGAATGCCAATAATGGGGCAACCAACTTTGAGTGCCAAATCCATAATTTTACAAATTTTTTCGGCATGTCGCTTGCCAAGTGAGCCGCCCTTAAAGGTGAAGTCTTGAGCAAAAAGAGCAACTTTGTATCCAGCAATCGTCCCAAATCCTGCAATGACGCCATCGCTGTAATCGCCATTTTTTAGGTAGGAGGAGCGTGCAAGTTGATCGATTTCTTCAAAGCTTTGCGTATCAAGAATTTCTGTTATTCGTTGACGCGCAGTTTTCTTACCTGCAGCATGTTGTCGCTCATGTTTTGTGCTTCCATCAGTGCCAGTTGCTTGGTGTGCAATAAGCTTCCATTTTTCAAGGTTTGAAGAACTCATTTTTTTAATGCTCGCAGTTGGGCTCTTGTTTAAGTTATAAAAAATCGTTCAGTTCAAAAAGATGGCAGAGCGATTGTTTACATATTTTTCCAGGAGTATAACATGAGGGAAAGGCCATTTCAATGCGCTGAATAGAGTCAGCAGAGCGAGGAGCAAATCTGCTGGAGTAAAAAAAGGCAGAAGGGATTGATTCATCTCAACAGAAAAGGGTGATGATGAAGCAGGGATCTAACCAAGGGAATGCAAGTATTGCATGGTTCAAGTTGGCTGAACTCATTACACGGCGAGAGCGAGAAAAAGCTTTAAATGTATATCGATTACTTGCGCATTCGTTTGAACGCAAGGCCTATGCATTGCAACTAGAGGGAGACATTTTGTGGTCTCTAGACGATAAAGCTGCGCTTGAAAAATACCGCCAAGCTGCTTTTTTGTATCACAAAGAAAAACAGTGGGTTGATGCTGCAGGCATTTGTGAACATCTGTACACCATGAATCCTCATGATGTTGAAGTTCTTTCGCATTTAATACGATATTATACTTTATTGGAATGGCCAGAGCGATTTTCTGTGCGCATCAATGATTTCGTTCTTTTGGTAGAGAAAAAAGTTGCACAAGGGCACCAATTTATTAGCGCAATTAAAAATATTGTTGAAGATGTTGCTGCACACGAAGAGGTGCATACGCGTAATTGGCTTGCGCAGCAACTTGAAGTGGTTTTGCCAAGACTTGGCAATGAGTGTGTTGACCAGTTGCGTCTAATATTAGACTGAAACATAAAGCTTATGGTTTATTAACAAGCCACTTAACGATATTTCGTTCTTGCATACTAAACTCAACTCCAACAAGAATAATCTTTTTGCCGCTGTTCAAAAAGCGTTCGTAATATTTTTTGTCTTTAATTTGGTCAAGTGCCTCTTGTGCGGTACCACGAAGTTTGTATTCAAAGATAACAATTGAATCATCGGTTTTTATGACCGCATCAATACGACCAATATTGGTGCTCAGTTCAACGCCCATATCGATGCCAACCAATAGAGACAGGAGGTAGATAATACTTTGATAATATTTTTCTTTATCTTCAACGTGAATATCGTAGGGGATCGAAGCAAACATAGGGATGAGATGTTGAAAAAAGCTGTCAAAGTCTTTTTGCTCAAGAAGTGTCAGTAAAACACCTCCAAGTGAACGAATATTCATTGATTCTTGATTGAAAGTTCCTGCAAGACTCCAGAGTGCGTAGCTGCTTGCTACTTCATAATTTGGAAAATCAAGGCTATAGCCTGTTCGATTTTCTCCAGTAATGGTAAGGTACCCTGTTTGAACAAGTACAGGAATAAAGGGGAGCTTATCCAAATTAACAATCACAAGATCGTCGCTTTTGATGCGTAAGGTTACATCAATTTGTGGTACCGGATTTTGATTTTTAAACATGGTTGCTAAAAAATTTGGAGTTCCTGTAGTTACCCAATAGTTAGCAAGTTTTTTATCTTGCAGAGCATTGAGTACTGAAAATGGGTTAAATATTTTTTCACAACCCCACTCAAAGCTGTAGCCGTCATACCATTTTTCTAAGATTTCAATGATTTCAGGAATTGTTTTACCAAGCTTGGTCGCGAATGCTGCTAAGTGAGGTTGAAAATTGGTTTCAATTTCAGCCTTTGTGTAGCCACACAGCGTTGCAGCTTGTTCGGTTACACTGAGGTCCTTCAGGTTGTTAAGCCCGGAAAAAATACTTGTTTGGGTAAACTTACTCACGCCAGTAATAAAAACAAAGTGTAAATATTCATCTAAATATTTAAAGACATCATAAAAACTTCGAAGGTGAAGGCGCATCTCTTCTGCAAATTTAGGGTTTTTGAGGTGGTCAAGAATAGGTTTGTCGTATTCATCAACGAGCAGGACAACTGGACCATTGTGTTTATAGAGATTTGTTACAAATGACCTGAACATGTCACTTGGTTGATCATTAAGATCAAGTTTTATATTAAAATTTTCAGCTTTTTCAATTAAATATTTACGCAGGCTTATGAGAAAAATTTCAGGTGTATCGCGATTAATTCCTGAGAAATCTATTCGAATAACCGGTCGAATGGCCCAGTCATAATTAAGTTTAGAGAGCGCAAGCTCTTGAAAAAGCTCCTGCTTTCCTTGAAAAATCGATTCAAGTGTTGAAATAAGAAGCGACTTGCCAAAGCGACGCGGGCGTGCCAAAAAATAGACTTTACCCTTGGTAATGAGCTGGTGAATAATGTCAGTTTTATCGACATAAACATAATTTTTGAGAATTAACTCTCTGAATGTTTGAAGACCAATTGGTAAATGTTTCATGGCGTTTTCTCATAAAAGAAGAAAAATATCTTTGGCTCATGTCTTCGAGTATAGCACAAGCATAAAAAACGACTCAAAATAAATGCATTTCAACATTATGTTGACTTAGCGCTTAACGTGTTTCGTAGGTTTGTAAGGGCTTGAGAGAGATCCTTAAGTTTTGTTGAAAGAACCTGAAGCTTTTTTTTAAGCTTGGTGATTTTTTTTGTTAGTGCTTGCTCGGGCTTTTTTTGATAGAAATATTGTTTTGGAAAAGTGTTTTGTTTGCCAAAATTGGATAAAACTTGAGTGAGATTTTCTCCCTTTTTTTCTCCAGCAAGGCCTCCACACGAGTCAAGTTTAATCCACTGCTTTTCATATTTCACCAGCGCTATGTAGTGGCCAGGTAGGTGCATACAGATACCAACAAGTTCAAATGTTGTATTATTTACGTGCATGATTTCATTAAGTATTCCATCATGATGGACAATCATGATTGTGCGAGGCGTTTTTCTTGCAATCAGTTCATGAATGCTTGATGAGTTTTGTGGCATAGAGTTTTCAAAATCAGAAGATATCAAGCGAATTAATTGTTCTTGTGGTTGAAGATTAAGAAAAGCCCTTAATGCGGCATAGACAAAGACAATAAATTTAAAAGGCTCACCTTGTTCTCCATATTTTGATGTAAGTTCATTATATGAGCTGCTGATAATGAGTTGTTTAAGGTTTGAATAATGATTTATTTCGAGTAGCTCATCTGGCTCAAGATCAAGTGTTATTTTTTGCATGTAAGCATCGAGCGCAACTTTATTTTTCAGAGCATCTTCCAATTTTCTGGCTTCCCATTTATCAAGATAGTTTTGTAGAAATTTTTTTTGCATGATGATTTCATGTTCAGGGTGTTTCTTTTTAAAAACAAAATCATAAAATGAAGTTAAATCACATCTGTTTTTTTCTACTTGGGAGAAGACAGCATCAAGTCTTGAGAAAAAAATCCAGGGTTCATACATCGGGTCGTTTGGAGGTATGTTTTGAGCTACTATTTTTTTTACTATTTCTCTAAAAGATTCGATTCTATAAAAACATTGAAGCGCTGCGGTCATCCAGCACCAATTTTTATTTTGGGTGAAGTTAAAGGGTTGTGGTGGGGCAACAGGGAAGCAGGTTGAAAAAGTATTGACTAAAAACAATGAAAGAATAAAAATTTTTTTTAATTGTCTCATCAATTATTTCTTTTATTTTACGAAGCCTAGAAACTACTTTAAAAGACTAATAGACGTGAAGGGTGCAATGAAAGGAAATAAAATATTGAGTGAATTTTGTAATCAAATACCAATTTTAATGCCGCAGGCATAATCTTTAATCAGGTTTAGTGCCTCATCAGAGCAATCAACTTTCTGTTGAGCATAAAGTGTTAATTTTTGATTATTCTCTTGAAAGGTGATGCGCAAGTCTGCTCTACCTGCAGGAAGCGCAGCTTTTAGATGCTGCAGCGCTTCATCATTGATGCTGGATGAAAGGTCGAGCGTCATACTTTTAATAAGCGTCGGGTCACTTGATATCAGGTCCACTGGGATCAAATCGTTCGCCTTAATTTTACATTTTTGCGACGAAGTAATATCAATTGAGCCTTTAACGATAAATACGGTGTAGCCGGACAGAAGTGTTTCAACTTTTTTAAACAGTGTTGGGAAAATAATAATTTCAGCGTGGCCAGACAAGTCTTCGAATTGCGCAAAAGCCATTCGGTCCCCTTTTTTGGTATTAATGATCTTATGGTTTTGCATTAATCCAACACACGTTACAAAAGGTTCTTTGAGCGAGTTTACCTCTTTGATTAAATCAAGACAGCCCAAAAATGTTTGGACATCTAGGTATTTAACCAGTGGATAACTTTTGAGTGGATGAGAGCTGACATAAAAGCCGGCAACCTCTTTTTCTTTTTCTAATTTTTCTCGTTCAGGCCATTCAGCAAGTGGTGCAAATGAATAAGCTTCAGGTTCTCGTGATCCATGTTCTGTCGGTGCGGTCATTCCAAAAAGTCCCATCTGTCCAGTTTTAGTTGCTTCTTTGTGTTCGTTGGCAATATTCATAATCTTTTCATGCTCTGCCATTTTTTGAGCACGATTTCCGGGTAGTACATCAAGCGCCCCAGCGCAGACTAAGCTTTCGATAACGCGCTTGTTAACGGTACGTAAATCTACTCGTTTGCAAAAATCAAGCAGGTCAAGAAACGGTTTTTTGCTTCGTTCAAGAATGATATTTTCAAGCGCTGCAAGCCCGACGTTTTTAATTCCCTTTAAACCAAAGAGAATGCCATTGGGTTGAGCGGTGAAATCTACTTCGGACTCATTAATGTTTGGAGGGGTCAGTGTGAGCCCCATATCGGTAATTTCTTGTAAGTAGTGAGTGAGTTGGTCAGGGTTACTGGTTTCATAACTTACCGAAGCAGCCATAAATTCATTCGGGTAATGAGCTTTTAAATAAGCAGTGTGATAGGCGATGAGCGCATACGCTGTTGAGTGTGATTTATTAAAGCCGTATCCCGCAAAGTGAGCCATAATGTCAAAGAGCTCGCCCGCTTTGCGCGTATCAAAGTTGCAATTTTTTGCACCATCAACAAAAAGTGCTTTTTGTTCTGCCATCACATCAGCTTTTTTCTTACCCATTGCACGGCGTAAAATATCTGCAGATCCCAGTGAGTAGCCTGCAATAACCGACGCAATCTTCATCACCTGTTCTTGGTAGACAATAACGCCATAGGTTTCTGATAAAACTGGTTCTAATTCTGGGAAGAGGTAGACAACTTTTTGTCGCCCGTGACGTCGTTCGATGTAATCATCAACCATTCCGGCGCCAAGTGGTCCTGGTCGGTAGAGTGCGTTAACCGCAATTAAATCTTCAAACTTATCAGGTTGAAGCTTGCGTAACACCTCTTTAATCCCATCAGATTCAAATTGGAAAATCGAATTTGTTTCGCCTCGGCACAGTAGTGCGAGCGTCTTGACATCATCAAGTGGTAGCTTGTCTAGGTTGATGTCGATGTTGTGATTTTTCTTAATAGCTTTAAGTGCTTTGTCGATAACGGTTAAGTTTTTAAGCCCCAAAAAATCCATCTTCAAAAAACCGATTGCTTCAAGTTCCGTCATTGCGTATTGCGCAACAAGGTCGGTTGTTTTTGAAGGGATATAGAGTGGCAACGTTTCTGCTAATGATTCAGGTGAGATAACCACGCCTGCAGCATGCTTTGATGCGTGGCGGGTCAGCCCTTCAAGCTTAAAGCAGATATCGAAAAGTTTTTTAACCTTTGGGTTGCTGTCGATGAGTTCTTTTAATCGTGGTTCTTGTTCAATGCTTTCTTCAAGCGTAATTTTCAGCTGCTCGGGAATCAGATCGGTAATCGCGTTTGCGTCTTGAAATGGGAAGCCTAAAACACGTGCTACGTCTTTGATAACACCTTTTGCCATCATGGTACCAAAGGTGATGATTTGGCAGACGCAATCGTGTCCATATTTATCTTTAACGTAGTTGATGACGTCTTCACGTCGTTCGATACAAAAATCGATATCGATATCGGGCATCGACACACGTTCAGGGTTTAAAAATCGTTCAAAAAGTAAATTGTACCTGAGAGGGTCGACGTTGGTAATTTGTAATGCCCAAGCAACCAGCGCGCCGGCTGCCGATCCTCGGCCAGGGCCAACAGGAATAGCTTGACGTTTAGCCCACTGAATAAAATCACCCACAACCAAGAAGTAACCGACGTATCCCATTTTGATAATCAGATCAATTTCAAGCTTGAGCCGTGCATCATAGGCATCGTATTGCTCGCGAGGAATAAGGTCATCCTGCTTGATTTGAGCAAGACCGTCCCAACACAATTTTTCAAAATACGTTTCTTGAGTGTGAACTTCAGGGACTGGAAACTGAGGGAAAAATAATTTATCAAATTCAAAGGCAAAGTCGCATTGGTCGGCAATAAATCCGGTGTTATAGATTAAGTCATCTTGCCCCGAAAAAGCGGCACGCATCTCTTCTTCTGTTCGAACATAAACGCGGCAGTCCCCAAACGAAAAGCGGTCAGGGTTGGAAAGTTGATCTTTGGTTTGTACCGACAAAAGCACTTCATGCGCTTCATGATCTTGTTTATGCAGGTAATGCGCGTCGCTTGTGGCAATTGATTTAACGCCCCATTGCTGGCCGTAATCAAGCAATAATTTATTGGTAACCACCTGTTTATCAAAGTCTGCCGGTGCAAGCTCGTAAAAGAAGCGGTCTGGACCAAAGGTGTTCAAAAACCACTCGGTTCGCATCTGAGCTTGTTCTATTTCGCCATGACGCAGAAGGGTTGGGATGTGTCCACCAACGCATGCAGTCGAGACAATGAGTCCTTCTGAATACTTTTGCAAAATGGCATAATCAACACGTGGCTTGAAATAGTAGCCCTCTTGGTAGGCAAAAGCCATGAGGCGGCATAAATTTTTGTATCCAGCTTTATTCTGGACAATCAAAATAATGTGATAGTACTTTTCTTTGGGATCTTTGATCCGTACGTCTGAGGTCAGGTAGAGCTCGGTACCAAGAATGGGTTTAACGCCTTCTTTTTTAGCAGTTTGAAAGAACTTTACCGCACCAAAAATGTTCCCGTGGTCAGAGATGCCAACCGCTTTCCATTGCTGCTCTTTTGCAAGTGTGACAAGGTCTGGAATGCGAATTGCGCCATCAAGGAGTGAAAACTCAGTGTGGATATGGAGGTGGGTAAAGTGTTTACTCATGATACTTTCAAATAGTCTAGTTAGAGGAGTCAAACAGGTTCGTGCGCTAGTCTACTCCATTTTTGAGTTTCTTGGTATTGAAAAAATAAGACAAGCAAAAAGCTTTTGCTCAATTAAAGTCTTTTGTTTACCAGATCAGAAGGTCAGTATATTATTGATCCAATCAGTCATATGAAATAAAAAGGGTAAGAAAAATGCTTGATTTAGTGAGTGTTGTTTTTTCTACAGAGAGAGTTTTTTTATTGTTTCTTTTGTTTGCAGGTTGTGTAGGGAATGTGAATGGGGCTGGCGTGGGTGGTTCTGGAATAATTCCGTATACCTTAAAAAATGGAAGGGCCTATGTTTTTTTAGGCCAAGATAGCTGGACTATGACGTGGTCAAATTTTGGTGGCGGTTATGACAAGGGTAAGGATAAAACTCTTGAAGATACTGCTGCCCGTGAAGGATTTGAAGAGACCATGGGTGTTTTTTTAAAGCCGAAAGAACGAGATCCTAATCCTGAAAAGAACGAGCCTGCTGGAATAGCCTATTTCAAAAGACTTTTTCATGATGAGTTTATCGTGTATCGAAATAGAAAGCCGGCTATTTTTTTTGTTCAAGTTCCCTATGTTAAAGCTTCTCATTTCAGAAGAGTATTCCGTCGTCTTGAGAAAAGAAATGTTCAAGATGTATTTTTAGAAAAAAATGCTTTTGCTTGGGTTCGCTTGAGCCGGCTTAAAAGAGCGGTTGAGAAGGCAAACCCTTTTGTGAAAGTCTCTGAAAAGTGCACTTCTTGGTCAACTAAGGAGTATCAGAAGAACAATCGGGTTATAACTTTAGGCGATAAATTTATCACAGGTCTTTACCTTTATAATGACAGCAACGAACAGGCTGGTCAGGTTTTTAATATTTTTTCTTATATTCAAGGCAAGTGTGACTATTATTATAGGAGCAAGTTGTCGAATGATCGAGAGCATTGATAAGATTGTCAAATTTAATTCTTGATTGTGCATGAAAATTAAGTAATATTTGCATGCGGTCTGCATGACCGTTATATGCCAGTTAGCGGCAAGCTGTGTTCTTACTGGAGCCTCTTTGGGCATTTAATTATATGAAAAAATAAGTAAATGAAGCTCCAGCTAGAGCAGATATTATATGTAGAAGTAAATAATATCTAAAGGAGCTACTTGTTGGCAGTAATTCAGCTATTTCTCTGTGATTGTTCCGTAAAGCTAATTCTCGAGCTGTATAGCCATTAAGGTTGACTTGATTGATATCAACAATTTGCCTGTTATCGCTATCTCTTAATGCAATAAGTAATTGGACAATCCGTATGTGGCCTCGTTGAGCTGCATAATGAAGGGGTGTCATAGAGTGTCTATCAACTAAATTAGGATCAAATCCTTGTTGGAGAAGGTCATTGACTAATACTTCATCCCCTGAACGAGCTGCAGTTATAAGACTCGTTTGGGAATTGTTAAGACATCGATCTGCTCTGCAACCTGATATTTGATAGTCATGCAAACAGATCCAGCAAAATTTAAATCCACAGTAGCTACAATCTACGTGAATGCAGCCTGCATTTTTTTGAATAAAAATTTTGCATTGAGGACATTGTTTTGCATTAATTTCTCTGAGCATTTTTGTATCTTGTTCGCAAAGAGCTTCAATAACTTCAGGTTGTTTGTCATATATTTCAAGATATTGAGCAAGCAGAGCTTCATCGTTAATAATTATTTTAAGTTCATTGCGCGTAATTAATTCTGTACAACTCGATTCAGGGCAGCGTGTTTGATTGAATGGCGTTATGCCCCGTTGCATGTACTTGTCAGCGAGAAGAATTTGTAAACAAGACCGGCATGAGGGAGTGTGCTCGCCGTGCAATTGTATTAATTCAGTTTCTTCTTCACAAACTGGACACTCTTGCAGGCTATTTTCAGAAGAGCTTGATGTCGTGGTTGTGTAAGGCATAAAAATTCCGGTGCTATCACAACTAGTTCGTTGACGTTTTGGTTGTTCGCCTGAATTTATGTCTGAGTTTTCTTCAAGAGAGCGCTTCATAGCAAAAATAGGTTCAAAGATAGGCTGTATTATAGACGCAAAAAGCGCCAGCAATAAAAAACGAATATTCATAATAATTCCTCTTTAGAATTCTATCAAAAGAAAATGCAAATTTGATTTATCAATTAATCAATGGTATCACATTAAATTCAATTAGTCAAAAGGGATTATGTGGCAGCCCCGTAGTGCCACCCTTGTGATTAATTCAGATATGTAATACCCTTTTGATAAAATTACTTATTAATGATAATCTGGAAATATTAAAATAGTCTTGATAATGCAATAAATCTCATTTTCACCTGATTTCCAGGGTGAAAATGGATGGAGGATGTATGGATTCTTGTATGCGCATATTCACGATAGCGTTTGTAAGTCAGTGGGGCTTACAGCTTTGTGCTGCGTACAGCCAAACGAATTCTATTCTTTGTATTTCAAAGCAATCATTTAAGCGAAGCAACCCCGAATTGCGTAAACAAAATCGTTTACGTGTTATACGGCAAGCTCAGCTCACTATCTAAACCTATTTCAATTTATTTTTATTATTCGCTACCAGCTACTCAAAGTTGGGCATAGTGAATTTTTGTCATGTAAAAAAATATAACGGACCTGTGGGGGTTATTATGAATAATCGATTTTTAAAATTTATGTTGTTAACCGTTGGATTCCAGATGACTGGTTGCTCTATTTCTGCAATGCAGTTGTCTGAATTTGAACAGCATTTGCATAGTGCAAATATCATGCATGATAAAAATTTGATGAGTCAATGTGCATCTCATAATCAAGAACTGAAAAAAGATTTTTCAGGATATTATGTGATGTCTAATCGATTAAAACGAATAGAATTGTCAAATGAATACAATAATGAATGCGCAAAATATTGTGATAACAGTCAAGATTTTTTGCGAGCTCTTAACAAATATATTAAACCGTTTGTTTATGCATCTAAACGCGAAAAAAGAGAAGGTTGTTGCTTTTTTTACGCCAATTTCTTTTTGCAAGAGTCATATCCAGACTTATTCGAAAAAATAACAATACAATTAAAACATGAAGGTCGTTGGTCCGGTATTGATAGTATTGAAGAGAGTTTTCACGATCTCGAGTTTGAGCTGATAAAAAAATTTATTAATGAATTTATGGTAGAGACAGATACGCCTCAAGCTGGAGACTTGATTCTTTATTATGAGGGGCCTCAAGATAAAATTTCTTCTGCTTCAAATACAAAAATTTTTTATGACATCAGGCATGTTGGAATAATGAATTCAGAGAACGAAGTGCGTTCAAAGTGGGGATGGTATGACCAGTGCATCTATGTGCATGATGTAGGTAATACGCTTGCAGAATACGGATCATACGTAAAATTTTGGACATTAAAAGTTGAGCATCAAAACTGCCTTGTTAATAAAGAACGAGTTGTTGAGCCGAGTAATAAAAATAGTGTAAATCCATGGTGCTCAATTTTATAAATAGTGGAATAAATGCTTTGGGGGTTATTATGAAAAAATTAATATTGTTTGTACTTCTATGTATTCAAGCTGATCACCTCATGGCCATGAATAATAATGGTAACAGTAATAATAAGCGAGATCATGATCAATTTAATAGTGATATGATTATTGATTTAGATGAATGCGAAGATGAGGGTAGTGTCGACGGTCAACCTCAAAAAAAAAGAAAAAAACTTAAGAATAAAGAAGATCTTTTTGAGCGACTTCCCGACGAAATCATATTGCAGATTTATAGCTATTTGCCTTTAGAGGATATCTATAATTTAATCATGGGTAATGAGACTGTTCGTCAGTGTTCCGATCAGAATGATGCATTCATAGAGCATCGTTTGCGTGAGATGGAAGAATCTCCTCCCGAAGCATTAATGCCTAGAATTTATTCAGCTATATTTTTTAACGATAAATCTGCTTTGAGTAGAATTTTAAACCATGACTTTTCGGTCGAGAAATTGTATGGTGTGAATCATCTGACACAGTTATCAGGTTCATATCGAAAAATTGGTTTGTGGACAAACAGACGCGCTTTTCTTTATTTATTTGATACGGATATCGACCACAATGGAATTAAACATGATTGTTCTCTTGGTAAAACCTGTTTTATTTTGAATAATCCTGTGCATCAAAAATCTTTAAAGGAACTTTACCAAAGTGTATACAAGTATTGCTTAACATTTAATTTTGAAACGATCCCTAATAAGTCTTTTGAGTGCAATAAAAGTTTTACAAAAGGAAATTTTAAGGTAAATCCTTTGGCTTACGCGGTATCGTTATCAAAAAGAGATTTGGTACCAAAACTTCTTTACAGCGGTGTGCCATTTTATGCGGAAGATTCATTCTTAGCATTTACACAACCTGATAAGAATATCGTGAGTGATTTACTTGTGTATAAAAAATTGGACTATAGTTTACACTATGCGGTTGATCAAGGAGATACTCAGTTAGCTATTCGTCTTATAAGACAGGGCTATAGTTTTAATGAAGATTGTAAAGACGAGCGCTATCCACGTTATTACGATAAAACTCCCCTTGAAATGGCCATTAAAAATAATAATTTAACGATCGTTAAAGTTTTATTGAACGGGACAAACCCAAAAAATATTTCTGAAAAAATTGATATGAATCGTGATGTATCAATAAGCCAGGCTATAAATAGTGGTAACAAGGCGCTTATACAATATTTAATAGATTGTGGATTTCCTGTGACTAATAAAGATGCTCGTGGAAATACCCCTTTGCTCCATGCATTCTTTGAGACTGAACAGAGTAAGAATGATGAAATATTACTATTGATTAGTAATGTATTGCAACGAAGTGCTCAGGATAAATCAAAAAGCCTCATACATTATGCCGCTGAAGGTGGCTGTCTGGATTTGATTAAAAAATTTCATCGACAGCGTGTAAATCCTATATCCGCCGACTCTTTAGGAAAAACTCCTTTGCATTATGCAGCCGAATTTGCATCTGAGCGTTGTGCTGAATATTTGCTGCGGAATGGAGCGGTTCTTGATACACAAGACAATAAAGAGAAAACGCCTTTACATTACGCTGTTGAGCATAAAGCTGCTTCTGACTTTATTAAATATTTACTTGAGTGTGGAGCAAATCCAAATAAGAGAGATGAAGCCGACAAAAATGCATTGGAATATGCCTTAGAAGGTACTGCTTCAAATTGCATTATTAGTGATTTACTTAATTATGGTGGTTATACAAGTGCTTCTTATCGAACAAAGATTCGTGATGGTGAATTCAATGTTAAAAATAAACCATCAATTCTTAAGACAATCCTTGCCCTTGAGAAGGGCAAGGAAATGCCCAAGTTGCCTTTCTCTGAAGATCGTTACATTTTGCAAAATCGTTTAAATAGTCTTGATGATCAAAGGCTCACCGATAAAGATAGGTACGGAAAAACTCGGTTGCATTATGCTGCGCAGCTTGGTCAAGTTACCGAAGTTGAGTCACTGTTAAAAAAAGGAGTAGATGTAAATATTCAAGATTTTGTTGGAAGAACTCCTTTGCACTATGCTTCATGGAGCAATAATACTGATCCTGTCCTTAAAGCTTTGATCGCAAAGGGTGCGAGTACAACCATGAAAGATCATTCAGGAAAGACTTGCTTAGATTACGCACCAGAGTGGAACAGAAGGATGATTGTTAAGTTGCTTGAAGAAAAAAGTAAACTACCAGCTCAAAGAGTTGTTACACAAAATACACCTTTACCTAGCAGTAATAACGTTTTGAAACAAGTTCAAAATCAATTCCAAGAAGCACTCAATAATGGCTTACAACAATGTGCTATGCTTTGCAAACAAAGTACGGACATTAACGCACAAGATTCTGTTGGAAGAACAGTATTGAGCTACGCTGTGCAACTAGGAAAAATTGATTTAGTTAGGGGTTTGCTTGCAAAAAATGCAGATCCTAATATTTCAGATAAATCTGGGAAAACGCCTTTACTCTACGCTTTAGAGGCTCAAAATCAAGAAGTCTTATCGTTGTTGTTGAGCCATTTAGCAACACGAGGGCCGAATATGCCTTTGAATAACAGAAAAGTACAAAAAGATTCTGACCTTGAAAACGATGCAATGTGGGTTAACTATCCACCCCTTGCTTTTGAGAATTACATTCAATACAAAAAAAATCTTGCTTCATCAGTTGTAACATTACTTCCTCAAGCTCAATTTAAGCCGAATATTGGGATTATTAATGAAACGGGCACTGATTGCTTTATGAATGCTTCATTGCAAGTATTAAGCAATCTTTCAGATGTTCAGAATGTGTTTGTGAAAAATGAGTACAAGTCTGATTCCCTTACTGGTAAGCTTATTGAATTTTTTAACAGGCTGAAAACGGAGCAAGGAGCCATTCTGGGTTCAAAGGAGTTGCGTAATTTTATCACGAGTATTGATGATGTAACCTTGCAGGAAATGAAGTCTGGGCAGCAAGATGCACAGGAATTTATTTCAGCGTTGATATCAAATTTAGATGAAGATATTAAAAATATTTTTAAAATTGAGTTGGAATATAGTACGCTGTGTAGCTCAAAGCGTCACTCGTCATCGGTCAATCAACAAGAACTATTGCTTTCTCTTCCTTTGCCCGATCAAGCGAATCAAATAACCACGCAAGAACTTTGTACTAATTTTTTTAATACTGAAGCAGCGGTTAAAGAATATTCTTGTAGAACCTGTAATGAAACCATGAATAATGCATCTCGTACCATTAAGATAAAAACGTTACCTTCTGTTCTTGTTTTAGCAGTAAAACGATTTGCTTATGAAAATAATAATGCTCAACGTATTAATACTCCTCTTGTTCCACAAGAAATTCTTACACTTGAAGATGAGCAGGGTGTTAAGAACTATGAGTTGAAGAGTGTAATTTGTCAACGTGGCGAAGAGCTTGCGCGGGGGCATTACTTTGCCTTCGTTAAGCATGATAGCAAGTGGCATTTCTTTAATGATACGGCTACAGGAAAGACGTTATTAGCACCTTCAAGTTGGCCGTATATTTATTTTTATCAACGGGTTTCCCAAAAAGATAAAACTGGTTCTGGCGCGGGATTATAATTTAAAATGGAGGTTATGATGAAAAAATGGTTATCAAAAGTGAAGTACATGATTGTCTTGTTGGCGCTTGGCCTGTCATGGGCGGTCCACGCGAACGTTCCGCTTACCGAGTATAAAAATAGCTTTGCAGGGCTGAAAACAGAATTTCAGCATCTTTCTCCATTACACGGAGCGGTTGGCTGGATTTCTGAGTACACTAAAAACATTTATAAACTCGATGATAAAACGAAAGTTCATGCACTTGCAGCATCGCTCTTTCATGCGTTGCCGGGCGGTGAAATAGTTGCTTCTAATGCTCCAAATCGAGCGGCAACCTATCTGACTCCTGAAATAGTTGGGACGATTATCGGTATGCTTGAGTCCGAAAAAATTGAGTTTGAAAAACAGGAACAAGAAGCTTTGCGAGCCAAAAAGCGAGAGCAAAAAAATAACATTATCATCAAAGAAGAGAGCTCTTCAAAAAAGCGTAAGCGTGATGCGCAAGAAGACACCCCTGAAGAATCAAATAAAAAAATAAAGCTTGAAAAAAACAATCAAAAAATTCAGGCAAAGAAAGTTGTACAAAAAAAGAAAATTTCTCAGCACGATCTCTTAATTACAGCGCTTACTCCGCTTGTGCTTGAGCAGGCAAAAAAGTCAGGAAAAAAATTTACCGATAAAAACGTTAGAAGCGATTTACGAAAATTGATCACCAACTTGTGCGAAGCGCTCGAGGAATGCAAACATGTTGAGTCAGGATATCCAGAGAATACACCACTTGTTGTATTACTCAGCTTTTTGCATGTCATCAGTACCGGTCAGCAAGATTTAAGCGGTTATTATCATGGACTTGAAAAAAAAGTTGGAGCCATCAGAATTGCAACTGAGCATGCAAATAATAACAATAATAATATTATTATTATCGATGAGAGCGATTCCTCACATAATAATATTACAGATTTAGATTATCATGCGCCAAACGATAATATTATTGATCTTGCACAGAACAATAATCAAGCTGGAGATTCATATAAATATAGCGAGCTTGTTCAGGAGCTTGAACGGTTACGTGATGCAGTATTGTGGTCAGGTTTCTTCGGCGGTCTTCGTGGTGCTTCCTATGAAAAAACCGTGTTAGCATTGCTTTCAGGCGCGGGCATTGGCATCATGCCTCCAAAAATTGAATATTGTAAAAACTCAAAATTTGAAAGCGTACGTTTTCCAAATTGTCTTGAAAATACGATGCGATATCTGATTAACGTCTTGCTCTACAATGATGAATCGGAGCTGTTTGATTTTGGAACACTCACAACAAACTCACCAGATTTAGTGAGTAATCAGTTCGACCAACGATTCACGAATTTTTTTGAAAAAACATTTGGTGCGGGTAATTATCAGTACTCCGCATTGAGCACTCAAGATGCAAATAAGCAAGAGGTTCATGATGCCTGGAACCAGGTTGTTTGTAATCGTGATTGGTGCTGTTACGGCAAGATTGTTGCGCAGAATGGAAAGGTATACGAAGTAGCTCCACGACTTTCTGCGCGAGGGTTTCTTAAGCTTTCTTCGGATGATTTCCAAAATATAGACCAATTATTTCCCGAATGTACACGAGAAAATTATCTCGTTAATAATGTTGTACTTGATGGTATTTATACAATTAAATTTCAAAATACCGGTCATACTTATTTAGTGTTTGATCCTGAAAAATTTAAAGCTTTTGATCTTGCTCCTTCGATAAAAAATATGATTATCATGCTTGATCAATTATTGGGATTAGGAATTATTGGCGATCTTAAGGCAACGTTTGATACAGCTGATTTTAATGCAAAATTCTGGCCTCTATTGTGCGATAAGCTCAATATTACCTGTGAAGATGCATATCAAGAAGATTTAAAGGAAACCCCCAAATGCCTAAGCAATATTGACGCGTGGGATTATACCCCCCAACTTATTAAACTTAACGTCGCTTTTAAAGCTGATAAGACTGGAAAAAAGAAGTTTTCATTTTTCTGTCAGGGGCCAGACGCGCGCTATTTAGCTCATTCTGATTATAGCTTGCTGAGGAGCAAAGATTGTGGATTGAAGGGCTTGCATCACAATGGTCTGGAGCAATTTTTGAATGATGGTTGGAATAACAGCTCTGCACTTTCATTGGCCAGTGCTCTTTTTATTAATGCACCCGAGTTTGTATGTAAGATGATTGATAAGCCCTCAACGTTTTATCGACTTAAGCATCGTTCAGTAGATTATTCCTATGAGCGCTTACGCGTGATCAAGTCGATTTTAATCTGTGATAAAGCTCCTCACGTAAGTATCCAACGCTATGTTAAAGATCTGATTAAGACAACAAATCCGGTTTCAGATTTGGTACCACAACGAGAAATTTTAAATTATCTTCGTGATAGTGAATGGGTAAAGAATAAAGAGGTAAATTTTTATGGCGATACAGATATGCTTATCACGCTTGCGATTTTTGGGCTTGATGTCTGGAGGCTAGGAGCACAGGGCTACATTCCTGAGGTAGGGAAAAAATCTCTGAAAAAGCTTTTGGGTAAAGAAGTTACCAATATAATTTACGACTTCCAGAGAAAATTGGACTCGAATCATATATTCACAAAAGCAGATTTCAATATCGTTTTGGCAATGGCTGAGAAGTATGTCAGCCTTAAAAGCTACGATTTTAACTATAAGCATGAAAAATTACTAAATTTTATTTTTAAAGAGTTAGGTGCTTTTGAGCCTTCACTCCAAGGAAACAAGCAAAAGATTGCAGAGGATAAGAGAATTTTAGAAAGAATTCTTAAGTGTGCTCAACAAGCTGCTTGTTCGCGGAATGCATATTTCATAAGAGCTGCAATAGGATTTTGTGAAATATTTATTAAAAATAACCACGCAACGTTGCAAGTCTTAGAAATTATCCGTGAAATGGGTAAGCAAGGATTGCTTGGGTCTGGCGATATGCTTAAACTTTGTGGACAACTTGTTTCTTTACATGGCTTGGGACAAGAAGAAGCACTACGATGCGCTCAACAATGTATCATAAATGGTCGTTCTCAGTACAGGTGTGACGACTTACTGACCCTTTTGAATCTATTGATCGACAGGAGCTTTGGATTAGAAGAAATAGCAGTCATCGCACAAAATGCGGCCAGGGATAACGCTTATGATACTCAGAGAATGATGGGTCTTCAGCTTTTTATAAAATTGATGAGTAAGTATTCAGGCGTTGAGCAATCAATAGAAGCATACCTTTGTCTAATGGGTTGGTACAATCAAGGTCTTTATCAGCACGAGAAAGATTTCCTGCGCAAGAAATTTTGGCCAAGCCTTTTCAGCTGCATTGGAATGCAAAATGATGAAACTTTAAATCGGGATTATTTCGAAATATTCTATGCAAAGTTTAAAGAATTTTATGAAAATAATAAACAAAATGCATCAATTCAAGAGCCTATTAAAATAATTATCGATGATATGAAAAAAAGCCAGTCTGGATATGTACAGGAAACGATGAAGCAGCTCGAGCAACCTGAGCAACTGGAGCCAGGTCAATGGTCGTGTGTTATTAGTTGATTCATGTGATCAACCTTAATTCATAGTTATTCTTGAAAAGGCACCCAAGAGTCGATTGATAATCTCTTGGGTGCCTTTTCTTGTTTGAAATAATATTCATTGAGTTTTTTGAAAAATTTTATCTATGAATAATGATGCTTTTTTCAAGAATTATAAAAATAACAAATAAAATTATTCTTCTGAATCAAGATCCGGTTGCTATTCAGTGCTAAAGCTTTATACTTATAAATTACACTTTTTTATTATGAAATGGTAATAAACAAGCGATTTAACCCTTGGGGAGTGAGAAGTCCCAAGGAGTTTTATATTTTCTCAAAGGTTTAACGTTAAAGGACGTTATGGAGTTTTTACTTTTATCATATCTTGGGCTTGTGCTCTTTGGTTTTGGTCTACTCTGGTGGACTGGAGACTTGGTAGTGCGGTATGCCCTTCAGGTAGCGCACGCATTTCGCGTGACAACGTTTTTCATCGGGTTTATTGTTTTGGCACTTGCCGCAACAATTCCTGAGCTTGCAGTTGCCATCACTTCTGCATTACGCGGGGTGAGTGAGGTGTCTGCAGGTGATATCATTGGGGCCAACTTTATTGATGTGGCTCTGGTGATTGGTCTGACACTCCTGCTTGCAGGCAAAGTGTTGGTAGGCCATCGCGATAGCCGCAAGCTCGTGGCAATGATTGGTCTTTCTTCGCTGGTGCTTATGGTCATCTTTTTCATTGATGTGCTGACGCCAGTTCATGGCCTTGTGCTCATTGGAATCTATTTGGCATCAACTGCTTGGGTTTGGATTCGTTCGCGCGGCGAAGATCTTCAAGATGAAGAGGTGCTTGAGCATGATCTGCTCGAAGATCAATATCTTAACTCCAAATGGGGCAAAGTATTTAAGCTCTTTGTCAGCTTTGGGTTGGTTCTTTTTGCTTCAGGCATCACTGTTCATGGTGCTGTAGAACTTGCTCTTGGCTTACAAATGCCGCTTGAAACGGTTGGCGCAACACTTATGGCACTTGGGACGTCCCTTCCTGAACTTGTGCTGTGCATGAGCGCATTGCGTCGCAAGCAGTATAGCCTTGCACTTGCGCCGACACTGGGTACCGTGCTTGAGCAGACAACGCTTATTTTAGGAACTCTGGCGGTTCTTTCCGACAAGCCGGTTAAGCTTGCAGGGTTGCGTGGCGCTTCAATGTTCATGTTTCTTGCATTCTTTATTATCAGCTACGGGTTGTTTCGTTTCAGCCAAGTTGGTCGTAAAACAGGCGTGGCGCTCGTTTCGCTTTTCTTTGGATACCTTGCCTATCAATTTACCGTAGGTGGTATTTTATAAACTATAAAAATATAAAAATTATGGGCGTAGATGAAAGTCTACGCCTTTTTTTATGTCGAATTTTAAATTCGATAAATGTTAGCTAAAAATAAGATAGCGGTAGATGTTAGCCGAAAACAAAATAATGGTGACCGCGATGTCGTTATCGTGAGTAAAGTTCAGGTCTTGATCTTGTGCTCTATCAAAGCTTTGAGGTGGTTTATAATCGATCATACCCCATGCGCGGTCAACAAGTGTTTGAGCTATGGAGTGAGGATTAAGGTGTTTTTCGTAAGTATCTTTGCCATTATTCATCTCTTGTTCGATACACTCTTCAACAATATCAACCGCAGCTTGAGGGCTTATAACATCCCAAAAGCCTGCTGTTCCAAGAATAAGAAAGCGATGTCTTGGATTTGGATTTACTTCCTGAATATCAATCCTGGAAATAAAATAGGGGAGGAAATGAATTTGGCCAATACCACGTGTTGTTTTGGATGTATATGATGTATTCGGGAGAAATTTATTTTCAATCATGTTGCAGGCGTAAAGATAATAATCGTTTGAGGTTGATCGCATAAAGGCGTTCGCTTCATAAATAACGGCTTTAGCCTGAGCGGTGTATGATCTTAAATATGGTTTTGGTATAGAATTTTTTTCATTAAAAAAAGGAGCCGTAATCCGATTATATTCTTCTTCATTTGCCAAAGTGTGCGGTTGCGTAAGAAGCTCATATTTATCAAATGTTTTTAATACTGCAAGGGAATTCCCCGCATGAGCGATGGTAATTTTTTTATTTTTATCAATAATTGCTAAGAGCACGGATGATCCAGATAGTTCATTTTCAGCCAAAAATTTTGAGTGAACATCATCAAGAGCACGTTGGATAGCATTGCTCAGTAATGGATCTTGTTGAACCTGAAGTCGTATGTTCGATAAAATATTTTTCTTAAGATATTCTGAAACATTGTCTCCTCCAATTCCATCAAAAAGACCAAAAATCCAATAATTGAGGCCATCGATCGGTTCTTCGATAAGTGGCGTTTTAAAGTGGACATTGTTGTTCCCATTTGATTTTGCGTGTGTTGCTGTACATGCTAGGAGAAATTTTTTTGATTGATGAATTTTTCCATGAGGAGTCAGCTTAATATCTTGATTATTGTTGTTATTATTACTACTCAGTTCAGGATTACTTCTTGTAAACAACGAAGTAGCGTATTCCCATGAAGAGTACAAGCCATAAGCCGGTATCTGGTAAGCTACTAAGAGTATTGTCAACAAAAATACTTTTTTTACTAAGCACGCTTTTCTTTCTCTGTTCATCATGACTTTCTCCTCCCAATGGACGCATTGAAGTTTTTATCATGGTACGAGTTGAGCAGAAGATAAGCGTGAAGTCAATTTTATTGATGGTTAAAAAAGATAATGGTTGCAGTAGCATTGTCATGAGCGCTTGCCCCATGTGCTGCTCTGATTAAATCACGTGCAATCTCTTGAGCAATACAAGCGTCCACTTGATCAGCCGCAATCCCTCGTGTAGAGAGTTGAGCATTGATAAAGTCTACAGCTGGTTGAAGTCCAATAACATCCCATAATCCGTCACTGGCGATAATAATAAATTCATCATGAGGCGCTATTTGAATTGTCGAAATGTCCGGTTGAGCGGTAATGTGGTCAGAAAAAACTTTGTCACCCAGTGTTCTGCATAGGTTAAGCAAAAACATCTGTTCATGAACCTGCATCATCAAAGACCAGCTTCTTTGTGTGTGCTGGAGGTTCAAATTTTCTATGGTAAAAGGGAACCTGGTGTACTGAGGGTAAGCGGTGGCGAAATCTTCATAAAGTTGCACGCGATGGTTTTTTTGGAGTGCAGCATAATAGTTATTGACCGTATGTTTTGTGGTAAGAGTACGAGCAATACCTTGTCTGCTCAGCACCGCTTGGGTGTCGCCAACATTGGCACAATAGAGTTTTGAATCCATAAAAAGAGCGACGGTTGCAGTGGTTCCATCATAGCAACAAGCATAATTTGCGCTTGTGGTTATGAAGCTCAAACTGAGTGCTTGTTGTACATCGGCATCGTCTAATTGCTCTTTTTTTTTCAAGAGCTTACAAAACTCTTTGCTCAAATGCTTATGGAGTGTTGCATGAGCCCACTGTGCAGCGCCATCACCTCCGTGTCCATCATAAACACCAAAAAAATGAGCATCATATGCTCCATTAATTTGAATAAGAGGTGATTCTTGATCTGTTGGAAAGTAACGATCTTCTTGAGCTCTTCTGTTCCCTTGTTCAGTCCATGAGCTGTGCGTTAAAATTAATGGTGTTATTTGCAAAAAGGTGCACAAGAAAAATGTCAGAAAATAGAGAAGGCGCTTCATGGTGAACCTCGTTTGTTTTTAGTTTTGATTGAACGCGAAAAATCTGTTATCAGTTTGTGCAACAGCATAACAAAGGAGGCTCATCATGCAAAGAATTTATGATTATTGATTTGGGGCAAAAAAAATAATTGTTGCTGTAACGTTATCATGGTCCCATATTGAAATCGCTTTTTCTACCAACTCTTGAGCAATTGCACGCGTGGCTTCATGCGTAACGGTTTCAAGAGTAAGCCCTTTACGTGTTAGTTGATGAAGAACAAAATTGACAGCCGCCTGATAACTCATAACATCCCACAATCCATCGCATCCTAAAATCAAAAAACCTGGTTGATCAATATGATGACTTTGTATAAATGGTTCTGCAACGCAAAATGGTTTGAATGGTCGATCGCCAATTCCTCGGCTGATAGCAAGCGTTCCGCCTCTAATTATTATTCGAGCTAATTGATTGAATTTTGAAATAATTTCTTCGTGCCCATCAAGGGTATATGTTTCCAAAAAATTATTAGTTTGTTGCTTAATAAGGTCTTCAGACTGTTTTTGCTTGATTGTTCCATATTCTGTGATTGTTCTGATGGTATCCGCTTCATAAATTTTTACTGCGCCATCAACTTCATTGATAATTCGTGCAAGTTCTTCAGGGGAATCTGGTGAATGACGTTGTGTTAAGCAGGTTGCAGTTTTCCCGTTAAAACAGCCGACAGCTTCTGCATCTCCCGCATTTGCAATCCAGAGGGTTGCCTGGTAAATCAAAGCGGTAACAGCAGTCGTGCCATCAGTATTTTGTGAGAAAAAGATTTGATATCGAGTATCGGTATTTTTATATCCAGAAGTAATTGCTTGTTCTATATTTCCACTTTTGAACAATCGATTTTCTACAATGTTACTGTGCAGATTCCACGATGCATATTCTGCTGCATGTTTACCTCCATGACCATCATAAACACCAAAAAAAAGCGTGTTATCGGCTATTAAAGGTCTGTGTGCGTGGTAAGGAAAATGCGCGTCTTCCATGGTTGGACGGCAGTCTCCTTGTGCCTCATGCATCCCGTAAACGACGGTGATATGTTGATTCGGCGTGATAACTTCTTCAAGCTCTTCATCAAGGAACACCGTTGAGCCTGCACGAACGAGTCCAGAGTTTTGATCATCTTGATCATCATCGTCACCAATAATTGGCGTTGAGGGTGATTCAAGTAATGGCGTTGTTGGTTCTGATATTGGATTCATTCCAAAGCATGGTTGAGCATATGAAATAAAGCCTGTTAAAAGAAGTAGAAAAAGCGATTTTGAAAGCATAGTGAGTTTTCTTTGTAAGAATTCGTATTGAATTTTTTTTAAATAATTGAGCGTTTATTGTAAATGACAATAAAAAAATGACAATAAAAAAATCCCACATGTAGAAACTACAAGCGGGATTACGCACAGATCGCAGTGGGGTGACATAACATCACCCCATAACGTGCGATTTATTTTTCTTCTTGAACGTCAGTTGTAACGTCAGCAACAGGTACTTCTATTTCAGGAGTAACTATTGTTTCTTCTTGAGCTGGAGCGTTAAGCTCAGCCATCAATGCTTCAAGGTCTGATTCTGTTGTTTGAACGTCGGTAACGTCAGCAACAACAGGACAAACTGCAGCGAGTGCAAGAATGAACGCAAGTGTAAACATTTTCTTCATAAGAGATCCTCCATTTAGGGTTCATCTACGTACTACGTACGACTAACTATCTGATTTCAGTATTGCATAAATTTATTATTTGTCAAATAGGTCTGAGTTATTTTTTCAAACTGAAATGTTGGCTGTAAGAAAAAAGCCCCCAGATGAGTTTCTGGGGGCTCAAAAAAGATCTAAAAAGAGCTAAATTTGATTAACTTCAGTAGCTTTTTTATCGCTGGTCTGATCAACTTTTTCAATAAATTGGTCAGTTACCTTCTGCATTACAACAGATAAGCGCTTTGCGAAGTCTTCTGAAATAAGACGTTTTTTCTCAGCTTCACGAAGTTCGTTATGAAAGTCTTTTCGGACATTGCGAACAGCAACGCGAGCTTCTTCGGTCTTTTTACCCAGTAACTTAACGAGTTCTTCTCGGCGAGAAGCACTCATTTGGGGCAATTGAAGGCGAATAATGCTTCCATCATTTGCCGGTGTAAGCCCAAGATCTGAGTTGTGAATAGCCGCCTCAATGCTGCTAATAGCTGACTTATCCCATGGTTGGATTGTCAAAAGTCTGCCTTCTGGTGCTGCAAGTGTTGCAAGTTCACGCAGTGGCATAAATTGGCCATAGCATTCAACTCTGAGGTTTTCGATAAGTGCCGTGCTTGCTCGTCCTGTGCGAATGGTGGCCAACTCTTTTTCAAAATGTTTGACCGCTTTGTCCATTTCGCTTGCTAAAAGTTTCTCAAAACTTTTAGAATCGCCTTCTTGAAAAGCTATTTCATCCATGATCTAATCCTTATTTATCGTATCGTTGGGAAAATGGTACTTCCAAATTCATCATTTTTTGCAACGTTAAGCAGTGCTTCCGGTGCAAAAAGGTTAAAAACTCTAATCGTAAGTTGGTTTTCTTGTGCAAGTGTGAGCGCTGTCATGTCCATAATTCGTAAATTTTGCCGCAGGGCATCATCAAACGAAATGGATTTGATAGGCTTGCTTGCAGGATTTTTTACCGGGTCATCGTCATAAACTGCATCAACTTTAGTTGCTTTCCAAACCTGCGTTGCTCCCATTTGAAGTGCACGAACAATCGCATTCGTGTCTGTTGTAAAAAATGGGTTACCGGTACCGCCTGCAAAAATAATAGAGCGATCATGCTCTAAAGCCTGGTCAATTTTTGCCTGTGAAAGCTCTTCAACCATTCTTGGAATTGCTACAGAGCTTAACAGTGTACTTGAAACATCTTCGTTGCGTAAGCATTCTTGTAAAATGATTCCGTTCATGACTGTTGCAAGCATGCCAACATCATCGGCAACCGACTGCCGCAATTTTAAATGCTTGCCTTCGTGACCACCACGGAAAAAATTTCCACCACCAATAACAAAACCAACATGGTACGTTTTTGATAGCTCTTTAACCTGTTCAGCAAGCGCATGCACAAGTTGATAATCAAACCCTGAAGGCGTTAATTCCATGTCGGTGCATCGTTGATTATGCACCCGAAACAGTTCACCGCTAATTTTGATCAGAATTTTTTTCTTCATTCCAACTTTCACAATTATGCAGAACGACCAACTGCAAAACGCGCAAAGCGAACAATACGCAATGGGCTGCCAATTTTGCTGCCAACAGCATCCATGTGTTGTTTGATAGAAATTTTATCGCTCTTAATAAAAGCTTGATGAATCAAGCAGTTTTCGCTGTAAAACTTTTGCATTTTACCGTCAACGATTTTCTCGATCATTGCTTCTGGTTTGCCGCTTTCTTTGAGCTGCTCTGTTGCAAGAGCGCGCTCTTTGGCAACGATTTCAGCTGGTAGTTGTGTTGGATCAATGCAGATTGGATTGGTAACTGCAACTTGCATGCAAATGTCTTTAGAAAGCGCTTGTAAGTCCTCAAGCTTTGCTGAAACATCGTTGTCTGCTGCAAGCTCAATCAAAACGCCAATGGTAGAGCCTGGGTGAATGTATGCATTGACAACGCCATGCTTTTCAACTTTAAATTGAGCAACTTTATCAATTTTGATGCTTTCGCAAATTTTTGAAATCAGCTCATTGAGTGATTCGCCCAAAGTTAAATTTTGGTTTGCTGCACTCATATCCAACAATTTTTGAATATCAGTTTCGTCATTTTCTGTACTGACCAGTGAAACTGTTTGAGCAAATGTTTTCATTGCATCGGTATTTGCAGAAAAATCAGTTTCGCAGGCGACCATGGTCAACGATCCTGAACGAAAATCTGGAGCAATGTGCGCTTCAACGCGACCTTGAAGTGTTTCATTTTCGGCACGCTTTGCGGCAACTGCAGCACCTTTTTTACGTAAGAATTCTACCGCTTTTTCAAAGTCACCTTCAGCTTGTTCAAGTGCTTTTTTGCAATCCATCATGCCAACTTGCGTCTTGTCTCGTAACTTTTTAACAAGGTCCATACTGATAGTAGTCATTCAATGCTCCTGCAATTTTGAGAGTTTTTAACGATTCTTTTTAATTTTTCTGGCAAAGGGGTTACATTTTTCCAGAGTTTTAGGTATCATTCTGCCAAAAATAGATGATTTTACAAGGTACGTACATCTACTTTGACAAAAAAGTGCTAAAAATTTAGGCTATGTGCGATGGGTTACATCGAATTACATAGACATTTAATGGTTGTGATTGCACAATTGCCAAATCTTAAAGGAGTTTTAACATGCCAGTACCCAAACGCAAAACGTCGAAAAGAAGACGCGATCAACGCTCTGCAAACAAAGGCCTTAAGCCAAAGTCTGTAGCTCAGTGTCAAACCTGTCAAGGTCCGCTCTCTACTCATGCAGCATGCCAAGGCTGTGGATACTACAAAGGTGTCAAAGTTTTAAGAACCAAGACCGACCGTATGTATTCGCGTGGCAAAGCACGTGAAGCAAAAGAGTCAAGAGCTCGTTCTGCAGCACCAACAAATGATGCCGATGCGCAAGGCTCCCAAGAGTAAATAGCTGCTTGTACGGCCACTTGCTTATGTGAAAATGCGTTAATTAATGCGGCTAACTAAAAAGTAGTCGCATTTTTGCTCAAAAGTTTAGGCTCGAAAGAAGCTATGATTGCGCTGGATGTTATGGGCGGTGATCATGCACCCCAAGCTATAGTGCACGGTGCATTGCTTGCCGCACAACAATCAATACCTATTACGCTTTTTGGTCCGTACGACCTTATCACATCCCTTCTTGAAAAGCTTGATGCAGGCTGGCAACGTTATCCGTTGCATATTGCGCATGCTGATCAAGTTGTTCATATGGATGATGATCCGGTATCTGCGGTCAAAACAAAGCCCGGTTCCTCGCTTGTTAAAGCGGTCTCAAGTGTCAAGCAAGGCATCTGTCAAGCGGTTGTATCTGCTGGGAGCTCTGGAGCGTTAATGGTTGCATCAACGCTTATTCTTGGTCGCCAAGAGGGTGTTGGAAGAGCTGCAATTGCTGGTTTTCTTCCAACAAAAAAAGGAAAAGTTCTCGCCCTTGATCTGGGGGCAAATACCGAAGTTCGCCCAGAGCATTTATACCAATTTGCTCATCTAGGAGCGGCACATGTTGCTGCTGTAAGTGGAATCAAGCGTCCACGTGTTGCCCTTCTGGCAAACGGCCACGAAGACAATAAAGGGTCAGTTTTAGTAAAACAGGCTCACCTTTTGCTGAAAGAATCAACACTCAATTTTATTGGTAATGCAGAGCCCAAGCATGTTCTTGATCATGAAATGGATGTGATTGTTTGTGATGGTTTTACCGGTAATGTGCTCCTTAAAACCTGCGAAGCGGCTACCGATATGTTCAGCGCATGGCTTGCCCAAGGCATAACAAAGTACTCCGAAAAAATGTCAGCAGAGAATGCTCAACAGATGCAGAAAACAGCTCGTTTTTTGCAAGCATCAATTGATGCTCGACTTGATTACAAGCAAGTTGGCGGCGCATTATTACTTGGTGTCAACGGTACCGTTATTGTTTGTCATGGAAGCTCCGATGCTCAGACTATGCAGTACGCGATAACCTTCGCCTGGAGGACCATAACTCAAGGCGCAATAATTCAAAGAGAAATTATTGAAACTGTACAATTGTCATGAGTTCGTTATAGTTGAAAAAAGTTATTTGAAATATGAAAAATAAATAATGAGGAGAGGAAGCGATGGATTTTTCAGACAACATCATGGTTGAGTGGATTGAGCGAGCAGTAGACTTTGCTCTTGAAAACAAAAAAGTTGTTATTTCTGGTGCTTTGGCATTGATACTCGGCAGCGGTGGCATGGTTTTCTATCGATGGCATGCAACTTCTCTTGCCCAGCAAGCGCATAAAACACTTATTGAAACACTCCAAGTCTTTGAAGCACCTATTCAAAAGGTGACTGATAAACCCTCTGAACAAGCACAATTTCATTCAGCAACTGAAAAATGGACACAAATAGCATCACTGTGTGCAGATGCGCATGATCGCTTTAAGCGCACAACGCTTGCGCCGTTCTTTTTGGTTTATCAAGCAGAAGCTTTACTTAATCTTAAAAAACATGATGAAGCACTCCCCGTGCTCCAGCAAGCTCAAGCACAAATGCGCAGTCAACCACTCAAAGATTTTATGAATGTTAAAGTTGCTTTGGTCGGCATGGATTGTTCAGCACAAGCTTTGCAGCAAGAGGGATTTCTTCAGCTTAAACGCCTTGCTGAAAATGCCGATCACACAGCTCATGAATTTGCTTTGTACAACCTAGGCTTGTACTTTTGGAATAACAAAGAATTTGCTCAAGCAAAAAATTACTGGCAGCAAATGCTGGTGAAATATGCTCAAAATGATGCTCGCTCAGGCGGCGCATACACCGAGCTTGTCAAACAAAAACTTGCACTTATTACTGTTGAGAACTAATGAAAAACGCTCCTATTCGTGTTCGATTTGCCCCGTCTCCAACTGGGCATTTACATATCGGCGGTGTTCGAACCGCCATTTTTAATTGGCTTTTTGCGCAGAGCACAGGTGGTACTTACAGCCTGCGCATTGAAGATACTGATGTTGCTCGTTCTACTCAAGAATTCCTCGCTTCACAGTTGGGATCTTTAGAGTGGACAAACTTGTTGCCCGAGCAACCAATTGTCTATCAAATGGCCCGCGTGCAAGAACATCAAGCAGCTGCAAAAAAACTGCTTGAGCAAGGCAAAGTATATCCATGCTTTTGCGCACCGCTTGATGCCGATATGGTGATCGAAGAACTCGAACAAGGAGTAGGGCGTAAATATGAGGGCACCTGCCGCAACAAACCCTTTACCGCCCAAGATTTAGCTCAACCGCATGCACTCAGATTCCGTGTGCCAGACGACCTTGATTCAGTCAGTTTTGATGACGCCATCCGTGGTCGAATCACCCTTCAGGCAGATCAATTTGATGACTTTGTTATCATCCGTCGCGATGGCACACCAACCTATAACTTTTGCGTCGTTGTTGACGACATTTTTATGCAGATTACTCAGGTGATTCGTGGAGAAGACCACATCACCAACACTTTTAAACAGATTCTCTTCTACCGTGCACTTGGTGCACAAGAACCACAATTTGCCCATTTACCGCTCATTTTAGGACCATCAGGCAACAAACTCAGTAAGCGTGATGCCTCTACGTCAGTCCAGGAGTATCGCATGCAGGGCTTTATGGCTGATGCGCTGCTCAACTATCTGGTGCGCTTGGGATGGTCGCATGGAGATCAAGAAGTATTCACCCGAGCTGAAATGGTGCAATTCTTTAAGCTTGATGATGTGGGCAAAAAAGGGGCTATTTTTGATATCAAAAAATTACTCTGGCTCAATGGCATTTACATTCGTCAAAGCAGTTCTGAGCAACTTTTGACCGCAATTGCGCAGATGGATGATCAAAAGCATGCACTCCTGTCTGCTTCGTGGACACCTAAGCAACTCAATGCGCTGTTTGTGCAGTATCAACAACGCGCAACAACCCTGCTTGAGTTAAGCAACGACATCATCGCGCTTGCACATGATCAACAATCATACGATCTGCACTTGCTTGAAAAATGGAAAACCGCAAATACTCAATCAATGCTGGAAGCGTTTATACAGCTGCTGCAACAGTGTGGCCAGCCATCGCATGACAGTCTTCTGGAGCTTGCAAAAGCGGTTTGTGCTCAGCACAACGAGAAGCTGGTAAATTTAGCCCAGCCATTGCGTCTTGCTTTGACCGGCTCTCTTCAGAGTCCAGGGGTCTTTGAACTTATCACAATTCTGGGAACAGACAGAGCAATCAAGCGTATTAAAAAGCTTGTTGCTCAGCAGTCAGCATCTTGAGTATGCTGGTTGGAGGTTATCAGTTCATTTCTAAAGGGTAGGGCATAGCTATGAAAATAGGCATGATATTCCCCGGCCAAGGTGCTCAAACACTTGGCATGGCTAAAGATATTTATGATCGTGAACGCATTGTTCAAGAATATTTTGAACAAGCATCCAGTTGTCTTGAAAATAATTTTGTTCGACTTTGTTTTGCTTCATCCGAGCGAGAACTTAAAGAAACCGTCAATGCGCAAACCTCAATTTTCCTGGTGAGCGCAGCACTGGTTGCATTACTCAAAGAAAAATACAACATTGAACCTGCCATAGTTGCAGGACACAGTTCTGGCGAATATGCGGCAATTTTTGCTGCAGGCGGCATGAGTTTTTCAGATGCGTTGTATCTGCTCAAAAAGCGATCACTTTTTATGGAAGAGGCTACCGTACAACTTCCAGGGACGATGATTGCGGTCTTGGGCTTAGACTATCAAGATGTCCAGGATCTGTGCGCTCGTCATGACGATCCGTCAGGGAATGATCGCGTTGCTGAAGTCGTTAACTACAATACCCCACATCAATTTGTTATTTCAGGTACGGTTCCGGAGCTTGAAGCGGTTGCAGACGATGTGCGAGCAGCCGGTGGAAAAGTAATTTCTCTCAACGTCTCGGGAGCATTTCATTCTCGACTCATGAAGCAGGCCGAAGAGGCATTTGCTCAGTACATGGTAAAAGTCGATTTTAAAGATTTGACCGTTCCCTTGGTTGCTAATGTCACCTCAAAGCCTGTCATGCAGCATGAAGAGCTCAAAGATGTTGTAGTTCGTCAAATGAGTAGTCATGTTCTCTGGTGGCCATCAATGGAGCATTTTAATGACTGCGATATCATCATTGAAGTTGGTCCGGGTGCTAAGCTTACCAAAATGCTCAAGCGCGAATGGCCTGACAAGCAGGTGATGGCAATCAACACGCCAAGTGATATTGAGCAATTTTTGGCTCTGCTTGGTAAAGAGGTTCAAAAGTCTGAACTCGAGATGGATCTTGAGCATGAGCAGGAATTAAAAGCTGAACAAAAAGCTGAGCAGTTAGCTGAAAAAGAGGCTGATGAGAAGTTAGAGAATCAGGAGTAGTTTTATGGTGTTTCTTGATCCTCGGAATGATGTGGCTTTCAAAAAAATTTTTGGTTCAGAAGAGCACAAAAATATTACGATTTCATTTCTTAATTCAATCTTGGAATATACCGGTGATAGAGCCATCAAATCAATTATCTTTCTCAACACTGAACAGCATGAAATTATTCGGCTGAAAAAAGATAATATTCTTGATATCTTGTGCACTGATCATGTTGGCCGTCAGTACATTGTTGAAATGCAGGTTGAGAAAGTTAAGGAATTTGGTAAGCGGATGGTTTACTATGGTGCAAAAACTTACTCCATGCAGCTGGGCAAAGGAAAACCGTATCACAAATTATTCCCTGTTATCGTTGTTGCAATCATTGATTTTACGATGTTTCCAGATAAGCGTGAGTATAAATCAATTCATCATATAGCCGATGCAAAAACAGGTGAGAATGATCTTGACCAGCTTTACTTTGCTTTTGTTGAATTACCCAAATTTAAGAAAAAAGAATCTGAGCTTAAGTCTGCCGAAGATAAATGGATTTACTTTATTGGCCTGAGCAGAATACCCCAAGGCTTTGAAGCCTGGGGATGAATGCGAGTCCGTTGGGCGGCGCAGGGAAAAGCGTTAGTCTTGTTTTTACAAGCCGCCAAAATGAAGATGGGAAAAGGCCGTAGGTCTTTTGCGATCTGAAAAATATGTTGTCATACTGTGGTCTATGAAGAAATATTGGACAGGTGCGCATACAAAATATCGGCTTATGATACACATAGTTTGGATACCAAAATATAGAAAAAGAATTTTGAAGGGGGATCTTGCAAAAAGAATTGATGAATTATTACGTGAATGCGCAGATGTTAATAGATGGAATATTGAAGAATTAAATGTTCAACCAGACCATGTGCATATGGTTTTACAATTTCGTCCTGATGTAGCAATAAGTAAGATAGTTCAGCTTTTTAAAGGTAAGAGCAGCAAGGTTATAAGGCAAGAATTCCCCGAATTAAAAGAATTTTACTGGGGTGACAGTTTCTGGGGCGATGGATTTTTTGCTGAAACAGTTGGGCATTGTAATCTTGAAACGATAAAAAATTACGTTAAAAACCAGTGATGAAGGTAGAAAAGTTATCTTACAACTAGGCGGATTCCATGGCTTTTAAGCCGTGGCCGCTTCAATAAGTCAATTAAAAAACAGACGCAGATTCCAGCTCCACTCGCTCGTGGAGAGTTTGAAGAGGCATGCGAAGTTGCACAACGTGCAGCGTGGTCAGAGGACGAGCTTAACGCTTACGATGATGCGTTTGTTCGTGAAACGGATGCGCAAACCTCAAAGGAACTTGCTTGGGAAAAAGGGATGGCAAAAGGACTCGAAGAGGGTCTTGAAAAAGGCATTGAAAAAGGGCGGGAAGAAGAACGTCGAGCACTGGCTCGTCAATTATTAACAGAGCTGAATCCCGAAAAAGTTTCTCAAATGACTGGTTTGCCCATTGAAGAAGTTAAGCAACTTAAGAAAAAATAATAATTTAGAATGTCCTTGATCATGAAAAATGTTTTGGTAACCGGGGGGTTGCAGGGCATTGGCCGAGCAATTGTTGATCATCTTCATGCTCGCGGTGATAAGCTTTATGTCTTTGATTGCATCGATGCAACAGCTTTAGTTGTTCAGGAACTTACCGCTCAGGGTATTGTTTACATCCAGGTAGATGTAGCCGATACGAGTTCAATTAAAGCTGGTTTTGAACAACTGTATGCACAGCTTGATGCGCAGCGTGAAAATCAGACAGGAAGCGGGGCGCTTGAGGTGCTTGTTAACAATGCAGGCATCACGCGCGATGCACTTGCACTCCGTATGTCAGAATTAGACTGGGATATTGTGCTTGACGTAAACCTCAAGGGTTCATTTTTTTGTGCCCAACAAGCGCTCAAACGAATGGTCAAGCAATCACAATCATATATCATCAATATCAGCTCAATTGTTGCCCAAACAGGTAATCCAGGTCAGGCAAATTATGCAGCAAGCAAAGCGGGGCTGTGTGCACTCACTAAATCGCTTGCGCTTGAATATGCGAGCCGCAATATTCTTGTAAACGCCCTTGCCCCGGGCTTTATTCAAACAACTATGACTGATAAATTGACTGATCATATCAAGCAAGAAATTTTGCAAAAAATTCCACTCAAGCGGTTCGGCTCAAGTAATGATATTGCTCACTGCGTTGCCTTCTTGACATCAGGGGATGCTGATTACATTACCGGGCAGGTGATTGCCATCAACGGTGGCATGGTTTAAAATTTTATAGTGGTTTTATAGCATTTAAAATTGTTTGCATGCATTGACAGTAAGCAGGAAGAGAATTAAGTATCTCTCGAGTTTGAATGATATCATATCGGTGAGTGGTCGCATTTCTGTCGTCAGCCATGTTGATAAGCATTTCTCCCGTTTCTTCGGTGCCAAAGCTTGTGTCGTTATTTCCCACTGGAGTTTGAATTTTTCCATATGATACCTTCGTCAAGAATTGTTTCTTGGAGTAATGGAGGGATATTGTGAAAATCAACAACATCAACAATAAGGGGGATAGGGAGATTTTCAAGAGTTACTCGAGCTCTTTGTATTTCCCTGAGTAGGATGCGTTCCCCTGTGTCAACTGCAACATCAACATCAGCACCTTCTTTGTGTGTTGCGCGTGCGCGTGAGCCGAATAGGATAATTTTTGCGTTGGGAAAATGATATTCAAGAGCTCGTACAATAGCGTCTTGATATTTTTGATTAATATGTTTATTCATTGCTTAAATTTTTCTTATAAAAAAGTTGGATACTCTTAACCTACCGTTGTTTTTATATTCTTGCAAGGCACCCTGGGAGCGCTAGTCTAGAAAAAATATTTATTTTGGTTATCCTATGCTAACGTAACGCTAGAATTTATTTTTTCTATGTCGTTACGTAAATGAGTAGAACAATAAAATTTAAAATTAAAGAGAGTTTATTATGGCTTTTAATAAAGAAGATTCACTGAGCAAAGTAACCGCTATCATCGCTGAAAAATTGAGCATCCCTGCAGCAAATATCGCTCCATCTTCAACATTCAAAGAGCTTGGCGCAGATTCTCTTGATGTTGTTGAAATCATCATGAGCTTTGAAGAATCTTTTGGCATCGAAATTCGTGATGAAGATGCTGAAAAAATTAAAACAGTTCAAGAAGCCGCAGATCTCATCCACACTGCTCGCACCAAGTAACTATTTTTTACAACGAAACAGTTAAAACAGCTATGACTTCAAAAAAACATCACGTTGTCATTACCGGTATTGGGCTTGTTACTCCGCTTGGCAACACAACACAAGAGAGCTGGCAGGCACTGCTTGCAGGAACTTCAGGAATTAAAGCCCAAGACCGTTACGCCATGCAAGGATACCACCCCTATCCCGCAGGCTTTGTTCGCAACGAACAAGAGACACTTGATAAACTCCTTGATGCAAAAGATCAAAAAAAAACCGATCGCTTCACCCACCTGGCACTCATTGCAGGGCACGAAGCGCTGCATGATGCAGGCCTGAGCGCCACGCATCCAGCAGATCGAACACGCTTTGGGACCTACCTGGGCGTTGGCATCGGCGGACTGGGTTCTATCTCCGACGTGGTGCTTACGCTGGAAAAAGAGGGGCCAAAACGAATTTCCCCTTTCGCAATTCCCAAAGTAATTAACAATCTTGCACCCGCTTGGCTGAGCATGCACCATGAGCTTCAGGGGCCGGTGCTTGCATTGACCAATGCATGTGCTTCAAGTGGCGATTCGCTTGGTCTTGCATTTCGAGCGGTTCGCGACGGCTATGCTGATTACATGATGGCTGGTGGTACAGAAAGTTGCGTGGTTCCGGCATCACTTGCAGGTTTTGGAAACATGCGTGCACTTTCCAGTTGGTCGGGCGATCCTGCGTGCGCAAGCCGTCCATTTGATGCGCAGCGCACCGGCTTTGTTATGGCCGAAGGTGCAGCAGTTTTGATCTTGGAACGAGAAGATTATGCTCGTGCACGTGGTGCAAAAATTTATGCTGAAGTTGTAGGCTACGGTGCATCGGCCGATGCATATCACATTACCTCTCCGCATCCAGAAGGGCGCGGCGCGTGTAGTGCTATCACCCTGGCTCTGGATGATGCGCAGATAACTCCTGAACAAGTGGGGTACATTAATGCTCACGGAACAGCAACCGTGATGGGTGACCGCATTGAAACGCACGTTATCAAAACGATATTTGGTGACCATGCGTTACCCGTAACACCAGATCATCTGCTGGTGAGCAGCACTAAAAGCATGACTGGGCACATGCTGGGAGCTGCCGGAGCAGCTGAAATAGCATTCACTGCATTGGCGCTGCATAATCAAAAATTCCCCCCAACCATTAACTTAGAAACGGCTGATCCGTTGTGCGATCTTGATTACATTCCCGGAGTTGCACGCAGCGCGCCGGTTGAGTATGCGCTATCCAATGCCTTTGGCTTTGGTGGTGGCAATTCAGTCGTGGTGTTGAAAAAAGCATGAGTGGCTGTTTTTAATTTTTTTAATCTATGGATCTATTATGAAGGTTACCGTTTTAAATCGCGGTAAAAATTTTCATGAGATCCTAGTGCAAGCAAAATGAGCTCAAGTTCTCCACTTTTCTCATTTAATTCATAAAGGTTAATTGATTGATCATCTTAAATTTATAAACCTGAATGCCAACTAAATCACGCTTTTTCATATCCCCGACTGATGGGTTAGCAATAATGATTCTTATTGCTTGGTCCAACTCTTTTTTTTGGTTGAGGTGGAGTTTCTTTACTTGCTTGCTCAACGTTGGAGTTTGCAAAATATTCATAATTATTTCTCGTCAAACTTATATGATTCAAGATGACTTGATTTTGCCTCTTGCTGTGCAATAAGAATGCTTTTGATAAATTCATAGGTTAAATCTGGATTTTTTTCTGCAATTTTACCTATTTTTGCCCAATGCTCTATTTGACCACCATTCCGTTAAATTAAGCCTGATTTTCAGACATGGGGCAGTAGAATTATCCCTGATTTTTAACCATGGAGGCTTATGAAGCGCTTAATTGACTATTTTTTGCAGAACTGGAGAGTGAGTCCATTTTATGCAATTGCCAAAATTGCTGCTGATGCAGATGAAGAGATAAAAAAAGCAATCATGTTTTTGGCTGAAAAAAGTTCAGGTTAGGTACTCGAGATAATTATCAGGTGTGATGACAATAAAAGAGGCTTGTGGATAATTTTCTAGCCAATCTGAAGGAGCACTTACTTTTTTCTTGGCAGACCATTTTACTTCAAAAGCTGTTCGCTCAAGTTCAATTTCTTCAATAAAATCAACCTCTTGACCCTGATATGTTCTCCAAAAATAGCGCTTCCCATAAAATCCTTTATAGGTTGTATTTTTGAGTCTCTCGATAAATGCAAAATTCTCCCATAATTGGCCAACATCGTTACGCAGGTTCAAAGGATTGAATTGTGCAATAACCGCATTACGTACCCCTAGATCAAGGAAATAATATTTCTGCTTGCCGGTAACTTCATTTCTTGGATTATTACTCAAAGCTCCAAGTTTGTGAATGACAAATGATTTTTCAAGTAAATCTAAGTATCGAGCTACAGTTTTTGCATCGACACAAAGTTGTGTTGCAAGTTCATTATGAGATACAAGTTGTCCAACTTGAAATGCTAATAATTTAACAAGGTTTAAAAGTGTTTCAGATTTTTTTATTCTTTCCATCGATAGAACGTCTCTCAATAAATATGAATCAACAAGTTCTGTAAGAATACTTATTTTTTCTTGTCTTGCTTGAGCAGAAACAACTGCCGGGTAACCACCAAAAATTAAAAAATCTTCTAGTTTCTCTCGTAATTCATATTTATTGTACATGTTTGAAAGTTCAAGTTGTGCAATAGGATAAAGCGTCAGTGTTGATTTTCTTCCCGTTAACGGTTCTCCTATCGATTGTGACAGATCAAATGATGATGATCCTGTAGCGATAATAGAAAGCCCTGGAACATTATCAACAAGAATTTTAAGCGCCATGCCAATATTTGGTATTTGTTGGGCCTCATCAATCGCTATAAGATTGTAGCCTTGGGCATATTCCAAAATCTTATCAAAGTCTTGCGACCCTAAGAGATTCTGTGTACGAATATTATCACCCGAGTCGAGTTTGTATTTGAGCGTTGTTTGACTGAGAAAGCTTTTTAAAAGGGTCGTTTTTCCAACTTGACGAGGGCCAAAAATGATAAGAACATGGTTTTGCTTTATGTAATTACTAAGATTTTTATAATATCGTTCAATCATAGAAATTCTCCTAAAAATCAAATTATTCATAGTAGATCCTTATAATTGTAGTAATTTACGGAGTGTAAGTCCATATTTTAATACTAATTTACGGAGTGCAATTCCCGATTTTTAAACAAAAATCAGGAATTGCTGAGGTGGCTTGAATAAGGAGTGTTATCCTTTAGACATAAAATGTGGTAATCGACTCTGTCTTCTCAGATTCGGAATAACACTGAAGTTTTTGACTTCCGAGTGCTTCAGTCTTGATTTCATAGTAGGCTCTGTCAATAGCGTTATCAGATCGGCAATCTACGATATTGTGATAGAGAAATTGCTTTTCTGGTGCGCGGCAGGCAGGTTCTGCCGCAAGCCCCCCTTCATGTGGGGTTATAGGGGAGCAACCTGTCCGCTTGCTGAGTATTGTTCTGGTCTTTGATTCATAGTTTTAACTATTTTTTGTTAAATACTAAATGAGGTTCTTGCTCAAGTAGTGCAAAAATACGTGCGATGCTTGATAGCGTTAAGTTTGCTTCACCTTTTTTGATTTTGGCTATATGTGCAGGGCTTACATTCAATCGCTGCACAAGCTCATTAAATCCAATGTTTTTTTCCTTCATATAATCATTCATTGCGCACGTAATATCATTTTGTAATGATTTAAGAGCTTGCACTTCAAGCCGCGCTTGTTTATCGATGGCTGCAATCTCTTTTTTTGTAAGACGAGTTTGAATGTAATCATTAAGCTTTTTTGTTTTCATAGGGTATTCTCTGTTAACTGAGCTTAAATGTTTCATAATCAGGTCTTTTATCCATTTTGCTTTACCTCTGCTGAATGTTATGCAATAGAGATCTGAAGATTCTTACCAAGAGCATGTGCAACTTTTAAAAGAGTAGACAGAGTGATTGAGGGGTTTTCTGGGTTGAGTAGTCTATTAATTGCAGCTTTACTTGTTTTCATTCTCTGAGCAAGCTCGGTCTGAGTGATGCTTTCATTTTCAAGAATAGCAAGCAATTGATATGCTATGATCCGTTTAAGAGCAACGGCTTCTGTTTTCTCAAGAATTCCTTCTTCTTTAAGAAAGCTGTCAAGTGTTTGCCCTCTATGCTTTTTATTGAATTTTTTCATGATTAAAATCCTTCTCTTTATTCCAGCTTCTTTAATCTACTGAGTGCAAGTTCAATTTCTTGTCGCGGAGTTTTCTGAGTTTTTTTAATAAAGCCATGCAATACTGCTATCTGATTATCTCTGACAACAAAAATAAATCGAGCAATTCTATTACTCAAATTGGTTTTTAATTCCCACAAGCCCTGTTCATTCGTAAATTATCGATGGAATCCATCAAAAAAGCTTCAATAATATTTATCAAATCCCATCGTATAAAAAACTTTGTTGTAACGTATTCAGCTGGATCCCAAATCAAGTTTGGGATGACATCCTAGAAAATCGATAATCAACTGAGCCAGTGGGTCAATACAAAGAATTTGAATTATCGAGTTCGCGTTATATAAATTCTAAAGCAGGTGCTTTTCCCGGTTTATCTTGATAGAAAAACACGGTTAAAACTTTTTTAGAGGTATGTTTTTTCATTAAAACACCTGTTTGAGATTTTAAAAAAATATGGCTTACACCTAATAGAATGTTATCAAATTTGGTAACACGGGTCAATAATCTGTGCGACTTGCAGGTATAGGCTTAGTCGAAGAGCGCCGCACAGCTGAATCTCTTCAACCTTGCTCCCGCCTTCGTTCTTTGAACAGAGTTTATCCTGCCTGCCTCGCCATAGCCCAGAGGGCGACGTCGGGAGCTTAGTCGTAGTGAACTTAAGCGGACAGGCTCCGGCTTGTTAGAGCTCAGGCGGAATTTATAACAGGTACAGAGTAATTTTGGTGAACTTAAAGCAACAGGGTGGCCTTGAGCGCCTTGCGAACTTAGCCAACCCGTTGCTAAGGCTTCGAAAAAAGAGTAATTAAGAGTTGGACAAATTTTGGTGGGGTTTCCAAGGTGCTTCGATACACCCAGCAAGCTGGGCACTCAGCATGAGCGGGATGTACCTTGGCGGGCCTGTCCGCCATAGTTCGTAGAACGTAGGAGGATGGTAGGTACCGCGTACCTACGAAACACGGGAGTTTAGATAAAAACCATAATCTAAAGCAGGTTGAGCTTTGAGTTTAGGATAACAACCATCCATCAAATACCATCCTTCTAGCCTACAGGGGTGCCACCCCTGTAAACCACCCCCCGTTTGCAGCCCGAATTTACTTTTGTTATAGTAACAGAAGTATTACTCACCAATGTGAATAATATAAAATACTCGTAGAAAATGTTTTTCGTCTATTTCTTATTCGTATGGAGGTTATTATGAATTTTGTAAGACGATCTTTAGGTGCCGCTGCACTTACGTTTTGTGGCATGCTTTCATTGCATGCAGACACCGTCGCTGTTGTTCAACCAGTTACAGCTATCCAAAACATTACCGCTGAGAACATCGGTCAAAAAGTTACCGATTTCAAGGCTGCTCTCAAGCAAGTCCTTGCAAATACGCTTAGAACTTCGTTGATTGATCAAGAAGCCGGTTTCAAACGTTCTTCAGTAAGACAAGCGATTGCTGCTAAAGAAACTGAGTTGATTGCAGCTTCAACTACTGCAACCGAACATAACAAAAAAGCTGTAGCCGCTGGCTATAAAACAGCTGACATTATTGAAGTTGAAGATGCAGCAGCTGCATTTGAAGCAAAGCTTGTTCTTCTTAAAACACTTCGAAAAGATGTTGCTCATGACTCAGTTGTTAACTACATCAACGCTGTTAAAGCGTATGTAAACAAGAAAAACATGATCACTCTTTTGAACATTGCAAAAAGATGTAATGGTCTTGATAATGCTGCAAAAGCTGAATTGCTTAAGCAACGTGATGAACTCAAAATTGGCCAATCCCTTAAAGATATCTTGATTGTCGATTTATGTCGTTCTGATATAGCCGAACAAGACTACAAAGACTATATTGCTAATTTTACAATAACTATAGTTAATGCTATCCCAACAATGACAGCCGCTCAAGCAAATAAAGCTCACATGTATACCTTGGCAGAAGCTCGTATCGTTGCCCGTGCAGCACGCAAAGCTCGTCTTGCTGATGTTGATGTTGATGCTTTTGATGCTCAAATCCTTCAAGCAAAAGCAGACCTCACGGCTCGCTTTCATGCTGCAAACCAAGAAGAAGTAGAGCGCCTCGCAAAACCTGGCTTGATCAGCAAGGCTGCAAAGTCTGTTGGTAATGTTGCGTACCATGCAACCGTTACCCCTGCTTACTACGCAACAGTTGCTCCTGTTAAGGCTACCTGGAACGGTGTTAAAGCTGGATGGAACTGGGCTTTTTCAGGTAAAAAGGGCGCAGGTCTGTTTGTAGAAGATGCAAACAGCGCGTTTAATGACATCAACCGTGCACTTCATGGCTTAGTTGCTCCTGATGTTGCTGCTGATGGTGGCAATGTGGATGCAGTTATTGCGTATTTTCAAGCATTGCGTGTACAAGCTGAAGAGTTACATAGAGTAGCTACCGCTGATGATTTTGCAGCTGAAGCCCAAAGAGCAAACCTTCATGCGGTGTATGTTGCACTTGGTGAGAAAGTTAAAGCATGTTTTGCTACCAAAGATGCAGCTCAAGCTTACTTGAACAGCTTGCCTCAGAACAATACGCGTCAAGATTTGCTTGCACATCTTTCTCTAGTTGGTTTGCGATCATACGCTGTTTATCAAGCTCGTCAAGACGATTGCCAAGATATTCAGAATGTGTTTCAGACATACACGTTTATTAATAAGTTCAGAAACTTAGTTTAATATAATAAGATATTAAAGACTGACCGACTCGCTCAGATATGAAGTTTGGGGGGCCCGCCGTGGCATAAAGCTATGGCGTGGCAAGGTTGGGATCCAAGTAATGGAAAAAGGCTTCGCCGTAAAAAGCGAAGCCCTTTTTCAGTCTTAATTATTTGCAGCATCAACCTATTGCGGGATATAAATTTTATCAATATCAGTTTGATCTAATTCTCTAAATTCAATTCCCGTTAGCCCGTCGGCTATTTCATGTACATAACCAATTCCTGTCGCGGATACATCGCCTGATCCATCAATTAGAGTGCCGGTAGTCTGTTCAGCTACAAGAGCATTTCCAGCCACAACTATTGGGTCTATTTTATCTGTTACAAATGTGTCAATTTCCTTTATAAGTGATTCAACAGCTCCTTGTAGTTCAGCTTTTGTAGCCGCAAAAGACTTAGTAGTGTATAACCCCTGGGAAAGCAATAGTAGTATTAATATTTTTCTGCACATATTCAACACGGTATTCTCCTTAAGCATAATATGTTAAAAATTAACTTACACAATTGTGTTATTTACTATTTTCTATACTTTTCACCTATCGCTGCTTTTAAGTCATTAACATTGCTATCGGTAAATCCTGCAGCCTTAATATTAGCTCTATTTAACTCTAATGCCGCCTGTGCGTCGATAATAAATTGAGCTCTCTTTGTACTCACATTCTTAGGTAGAATCGTTGCTCCGCCAAGCCCCGTAAATAAGATTTGTAAAGTTGATGATGGAAGAGTTGCTTTCAGTGTTGCAATTGTTTCTGTTTTTTTCGCACCTAATTGAGCAGCACTAAATAGCGTGAACTCTTTGGTGCTTGCATTATCAAGTGTAGCAGTAAACTTAATACCTGAAACCACAGGTGTTAAGAATGCAATCGTTTTTTCAATTGGTGCTACCTGATGGGTCAGCACTTGAAACAATGCACCTTCAAGCGCAACAACCGCATCATTCAAGCTTGTAAGCAATGCATCAGCTTCAGCTTTTGTTTTTATCACCGCCACTTTGTTCTGAATACTTGCTTGGCCGGCCAGAGCGTTATTTAACAAGGCCCTTGCATTATCAATTGCAGCAGCGTATGTGTTGTAGACAGCATCGGTTGGTTTTGGCGTGCCAACAATTGCTTTTGGTGGCAATTGCTCAGCGATATCATTTGCCCAGAACCAGAGACCATAAATAGTACCACCGGGTGCACCAAGGAGTTCTTGAAGCTTGAGTTGATCTGCGGTGAGTTTAGCTGATGGGGTGCCTTGCTTAGTAAGATCAGCAAGCTTTGATCCGGTTGTTGCCCAGGTTGCAAGTCTGACTTTCGTTGGTTCAATAATATTATCCCTTGAGTGATTAGCATCAGCTACAGTTGCAAGTTTATTACGCGCATTCCAGTGCAACGGATCAGCAATGAACTCCATCATTTCTGTGCGGTAGCTATTAAGTGCCGCGCAGAGATCTGCTTGATCATGAGGAACTCCATGTGTTGGATGAATCTTGCTTGCAAGGTCATGCAGCTGATCATACGTCTCTGTTGCTGCCTTCAATTTGCCGTAGATGGTATTTGCTGCGTTGTTATCGTTGACCGTTCCAACCACAGCTTCAATTGCAGTGTTGATAGCAGCATTAGTTGAATGAAATGCGAAAGCACCATTTGCAGTAGACAGCGCTGCAAGTGCCTGTATACGGCCATCGCGCATAAAGGTTACCAATCGACCAGCAAGTGTTTTGGCATCCGTCAGAATTGTGCCGAGTGCAGTTTGTTTGTCCGCAAGGTTAGCGCCGGTATTCCATGCAGTTTTAACTTTTCCGTACAGCGCATTATCTAAATTCACTGCTGTGAGCGCATCAAAGGTGTGGTAGGCATTGAGGAGTCCAACCGCATCGGTGTAAGCTGCTGGAATTACGCCTAAGTTAGCTCCAGTTGCATCCCGAAGTTGTGATGGATGTACGCGGAACGCCACGTCACGGATCATGCGGTACGCACCGGTTGCAATTCTCCATACGTCTTGGATGGTCATTGCATCAAGGAAGGTAGCGACAGTAGCAGGATCGAATCCTGGTGCCGTAATGCCTGGTGCCACTTTGGTTTGCGTCATTAATGTTGGCGCATCGAGCAATGCACGTGAATTATCCTCAAATTTGTTGCCGGTTGTATCAGTTATAGGATCTGAGAACTTATTACAAATTGCATTTAGTTTAGTTCTGAATGCTTTTGCTGCTTCGTAGAAGAGATGCTTATCATCATCACTTGCAGCTTTAGGATTAATAGCAGCATTCGTAACTGTTGCAGGGAAATTAGCTGTTATATTGAAGTCTGCAAGACTCTCCGTTGTACCAGAAACAGTACCTGTAGATTGCGCTGGATCAAAAAGCTCGTTGATAGAATAAAGCATCTTTTCTGCATCAGTTCCAGCATCATTGGCGACGATACCGCGTGCGTCTAAGCGCTTCTTCAGCCAAGTAAGAGCTTCAAACCAGGTTTGATTTTCATACTTCTTACCACCACCAGTTTTGTCCTTGAAATTGAGGTTTCTTCCATCCTTGCCAGCATTGATAGCTTTTGTCAGGGCCTTCTTTTGTCCGACAAAGAAGCCAAGAATGTCTTTACCCATTGCAAGCATTTCATTTGGTAAGAATCCTGCAACTGCTTTCATTGCAGTAGCCTGTGCTTCGAATGCTGTACCACGATCTGCGGCATTAGCTGCTGCAGCTATGCCTAGGTCCTGTTGAAGTTTCTTTAACTCAGCTACAAACTGTTGAGCAGCTTCAAAGAATTTCTTTTTATTATCATCCGATTCTGCGCCACCGGTTCCAGTTGCCATTGATAATGTTGCTTTTGGTAATGAGGCGAAATCATTTGCTGTATCAAAGAAGCTACCAAGCTCAGTACCATCAACTGATTTGAACTCTTTTGGATCCAGTACTTTCTTAATAAGTTTGTAGTTAGCGCTGTGTGTTGCATCGGTATCGAGGTCTGTATGCTTTGCTCGTTTTGCAATATCAGTTTTAAATTCAGACAGCGCTTGAAACAATGATTTGTTTGCGCCTGAAATGGTAAGTTGTACTGATGGTTCATCAGCGGTCAAGGCAGCATTTTTGCCAAGGAATGCTGAAAGAAACGCTTTGGCTTCAGCAACTAATTGATCAGGTGTTTTAAGAGTTTTTGCCAGATCGTCAGCAGCGGTTGCAAATGCTTTCCAAGATTTGTTTCCACCATTAGTTTTATTGTCGGTAAAGAAATAATCTGTTCCAGCAATAGCAATTTTTGCGAGCGTTGGTGCCTTGAGATTCGTTACATCATGCAATAGTTTTTTCATTGAATTGGCAGTTGTGTGATCAACTCCAAGTTTTGCAGCAAGTGCTTCAGCTGCTGCAAGGCGAGCAGAGAGGTCTTTTTTCATGCGATCGTTTGGATTTGCAGCTTTCGTTGCTGTTGGAAGACTCTTTGCTGCACCTCTTACAGCACCGTGTGCTAGAGTAAAGATAGCATTAAATTCATCCCATAAATTTTTGAAACTTGTATATTCTGTTGAGCCTATTGATGTGAAGCGAGGGTAATCTACGTTGCTTCCTGCTGGATCATTTACGAAAGACTTATAGTTGACGTCATTTTTTTGAGCCGCAGAAAGGGATGTGAAGCAACCATCTTTTCCATGAGTTCCATTTACTCCATCTACATCTATCCATGCTGTACGCGCTGGATCAACAATAGCTTTAATAGCTAACAGTGTTGCTGCAACGCCGTCTGGCTTGGTAGCTGTAAAGCGGTTCGCAAAGTTAGCATCAGCGTCGTTGTAGGTTGTAATGCCAAGGGCAGCGAGGATTTTGTTACGCAGGCTGTACTTATGCATTCGAGTTTCAACTCTAGTAGCCCCAACACCTGCTACCTTTTTAGAACCGTCAGCAAAAGTAAACGTTTTTCCAGGAGCCCTGGATACATCAGCAAAAGCTTGTTTAATGGTATCAAGGTTAAGCTTTGGAAGAATATCGTCTGAAAGTGCTTTTACTGCTGTGTAAAATGCAGTGGCACTTGGGCCATCTTTGACCTCTGCAAGAGCTCCTCCGTTGACGGTTGGTTTAACTCCGCCAGGAGTTGTGAGTGGGTCTTTAAGATTAACTGGCTGATTTCCTTTAATTGCTGCTATATCAGCTTTGATTTGAGCGAGTTTATCTGGATAGTTGTTCGCGCCTGCCAATTTTTCTAAAGAATCAGCAAATGGTAATTTGAAAGCAACATCTTTTCCTGCTTTTAAAGCAAGTAAGCGAGGATCATAATCACTTGCTTTGAAGGCTGCAGCGGCGACGATTGCATCTTCAATTGGTTTAACAAGTGGAGTGACTTGAGCAAGCATGCGATCAATTTTTTCTGCGTCGGTTGAAGCAGCGATAGCTCCAGCGGCGGCTTTAATATCTGCATCGGCAGCTTTGACTGTATATTCAGTTACATTTGCCTGAACGCTTGCATCAGAACTAGTAAAATCGGCTGGACTTGCTGCTGTGAAAGTATCTTTAACTTTTGTTTTAAGCTTAGGTATAACCGTATTTCCCAATGGCTTACCTGCAAGGTGAGGATGAGTGATAAGCTCTTCATATCTTTTATAAAGTGGCAGAGCCTTAATCTTAGCTACTGATGTTGGAGCGTCATTAATACTTTTAACGATTCTATTTATTTCTTGTGCCTCTTGGGTCCCTTCAGGGGTTTTCATCATTCCATATAAATGGAACGATCCAATCGCTGTTAGGATAATAGCTATCCCCCACACGAGGGCCTGTTTCTTGATCATGGAAATCCCTTTCAATATAAATAGTATCTTTAGAAAAATTTTATATCCTAACCTAATGATATTCTCTATTTGAAATATAAGTCAATAATTTTTAATTTTGAAAATAATCTTGATTTGTATGACTGATCAGATCGCATGAAAAAAGGCGCTCATCAATTGAGCGCCTCTATAGATTTTTATTACTCAAAATCATTCGATACTTTTTTGCTTCATTTCATTGCGCAAAAACACTCAGGAAGAGTGGGGTTGCTGATTTTTTAGAATGAGAGAATTGCTTTAATCCAAGCGCTCCAATTTTCAAGGTCCGCGTTGGTATCAGCAAACTCATACGATCCGCCTACACCAAAGCTGCATGGATACTGATTTTTAATTTTGCCTGAGTAAGCCAAGCTACCAAATATTTTATGAGAAAGGAGTGATGGTGTTGCTGCTGCCGCGATGTTTAAATTTTTACGATTGATAGGAGTGTCAAGACCTGCATTAACAAGAGTAAAAGCATCAGTTGCATCGCGAAGAATGCTAGCTTGGTAGTAAACTCCATCTTCCCAAGCTTTTACTTTGACTGATTCTTTATCTCTCCAGAAGAGGTTATAACCAGCATCAAAAGTTAAGCGGCAGAAGTTGAACGAAAGTGCTGCAAGTGCATCAATTTGACTACCCGGTTCAACGCCAACATTTTGTGTTAATACATTTGCTAGTGGAAAAAGTGGGGTTCCTGGATCCTGGAGAAGTTTATAGCCTGCAGCATAATGACCAAATCTCTGTGGTACGCCGACATCGTCCATAACTCCCAGCGTACGCTTTTGTGTATTGTCAAATAAGAAACGGTAGTCTCCAGCAAGAAGCAAGCGGACTTTGTTCTTATCTTTGCACCACAAGGTTACGCCAGCATCAATGCCGCCACCAAAGGCGAAGTGGTCGCCGTTGCCATAGATCGGCTCAAACAAAAATTCGCCATCAGCCTTGTTGCTGGTTGGAATGGTGAAGCCAAGGTTTAAGAAAATATGGCACTTTTTGCTTTCAAGTGCTTTCCAGCCAAGTTCAAGTTCGATGTCAGCAACGCCTGTTTCTGAATGGCTGCCACCAATTTTTGCTTTAGTCAGTGCTGATTGTTTATTTTCAGCATCAGCAGGATCAGCGTTTTCAAATTTTCCACTGAAAAAATCTTCAAGGGTAAATTGTGTGCCGCCAATAGCTCGAGTTGGCAAACCATCGGTTGTTTGGATGCGCATGTTTTGTTGTACATGAACGATAGGGAGAGTGGCTGCAATAAAGAATTTTCCAAATCGGAAATGAAGGTCTTGAAAGAAGTCTAAGCGTGCGCCCCAGGCTTCTTGGCGTGGAGCAAGGGTGATAGTGCCAGAAGCATTTCCAATTCCTGCAAAATCATGCATTAAGAAATCTGTATTGATTTCACCAGGCGCAGTTGTTGGGCCAACCGTAAAGCTGTTGCTCTTATTCCCAATACCAAAATAGTTCCCTAAATCTTTCCCCTTTTCCGATTCCGAAAAGAATCCAGTCAGCTGAAAGCTGGTCTGTGCCTTGCCGCAGCGCTTGCCATACACATGGTCAGCCCATGTGGTGTACTTGTGCGCCATGTTCACGCTTGGCGAGCGTGGTGACAAGAAGGTTTTGTTGCTGGCGTCGCCGTCGGCCAGCAGTGCCGTGCTGGCGGTCAGTGCCAGGGCTAGGAAGGTTATGCGGCGTAGCGCAATGAGGTTTGTTTTCATCATACGGTCTCCTTTTTAAGATTATTCGGCTTAGGTATCTGTGCAATGTTTTTTAAATTATTATTTTTCTCATTTTATCGATCAGTACCATTTCTACTTCATTTATGAATACCAGAGCTACGAATTAAAACTGGTTTTTAATATCCCACGATGTCATCCCGGACTCCGATCCGGGATCCACCAAAATAACATTGTTCGTTTATAACTTATCGATGGTATTCATTTTGCTTGGAGAGAATATTATTTTTTATAGCTTATCTTTTTGTAGGTACGCGGTACCTACCATCCTCCTACGTTCTACGAACTACGGCGGACATGCCCGCCATCTGGGCTGCCAGCCCGTCGTAGCTTTACGCGAAGTCGGGCGGCCAGCCCCTTGGAAACCCCACCAAAGTTTACCGATTGCGGTATTACTCTCTATCGCAAAGCTCTAGCGACGGATTGGCTGAGTTCGCCGGGCGCCCAACCGCCTCTGCCAGCCGCCGTCGCTTTTCAAGCTATGGCGAGCCAGGAGGCTACAGCGAGTCAAGAGGCCATCCTGTCGCTTTAGGTTCATCAAGATTGCTTTGCATCGCAACAAGATAGAATTGCCTAACCTGTAAGTTTACTTTTGAGCGTATGCAAACAGAGCAGGCAGATCAAGTATTTTGCAAAAATGGTTGATGATCGTAAAGGAGTTAGGGTGAATTGGTGGTGAAGAGGACGGTATTATGAGTCAAGCAGCCGAGTCGTCTTGCTGTGCGATTATCTTAAATTAATGGACAATGTATTATGATCGTGGTACGTTTATTTATGATTCTAAACATCCCACATCTGTTTGCTTGAGGAGCCGATGAAAGAAAAATTCATGGCGTATCTGGGTAAAAAGTTTACGTTGATATGGTACTCTGATGACCGAGGAAAAAGTGAAGCGCTTGAATATTTTGAAAGCCTTACTCCAGCTAGGAAGAAGAAGGTTGCGCAGCTCTTTTTACTGCTTGGTGATAGCGGAAAAATATTTAACAAAGAAAAGTTTTGTTACGAGGGTGATCAGATTTATGCCTTGAAGCCACAACCAGATAGATTTTTATGTTTTTTCTTTGATGGTTCAAAGGTAATTGTTACGAATGCATATGAAAAGAAAACAAAAAAGATCCCACCAAGAGAAAAAGAACGAGCTTTAAAGGCAAAAGAAAATTATGAAAAAAGGTTTTAAATTGGAGACTCTTATGGCTAATAAAAAGATAAAATCAACGATCGATACATTTATTGAATCATTAAGTCCAAAAGAAAAAAAAGCTTTTGACGAAGAATATAAAGATCTTTTGTTGTCAGAAATGATTCTTGCTGCGATGGAAGAAGATAAAATCTCCGTAAGGAGGCTTGCAAAGCTTGCAGGGGTATCACCAACGGTTATCCAAGGCATGCGCTCAGGAATTAACAAAGATTTCAATATGGGAAGTTTCTTTAAAGTTTTAAATGGCCTTGGGTGTAAGGTTCTTATCGAGCGAAATGGACATCAAATTTCTTTAGATTTGACTCACCTTTATAAATAAGTGAGCAAATTATTCAAAATTTATTTTTTTGCTCTATTGCACCAAGTTGTGTTGAAAACAACAACCTCATCAACAAAAATAATGAACGGTATAGAAGCTAGTTTGTAAGTTTACTTTTGAGCCTATGCAAACAGAGCTGGCAGATCAAGTATTTTGCAAAAATGGTTTGTGAGGGGTAGTGTGAATCAGCAAAAAACAGGAAAAAAGAGAGGCTACTTTGTCTTGCCCCAAGTTATGGTAAGCTGAAACTGGTGTTGTAAAAAACTTTTTGGAGGATGAAAAATGATACAAGAACAAGGTTGTGACAAAGAGATTATTATCCAATTTCTCAAAGGCAATAAGAGCTTACTTGAAAAAGAATTTGGCGTTATAAAAATTGCTCTCTTTGGTTCTTACGCACGAGGCGAAGCAGGGCCAGATAGTGATATTGATCTTCTTATTGAAATGCCACATAAAAGTTTTGAGAAGCGACTTGAGCTGCGTGATTTCTTAGAGCAAAGATTTGGCAAAAAGGTTGATGTTGGTTATTTCGATTCAGTAAGAAGTTTCATCATGCATCATGTTGAAAAGGATCTTATTTATGCTTAATCGCAAAGCTGAGTTTTTTATTATTGATATACTTGTTGCAAGCGATGCTGTTGCTCGACACATGGCTCATGTCACAGACCCAATCAATTTTGTTTCAGATGAATTGCTTTTTACGGCCGTCTATTAAAATCAACAACGCTTCAACATCTTGTTAATCCAAAATGGAGGAAAGTTGTAGACTTCAGAAATGTTATTTCGCATGAATATTTTGGACTCAATTATGAAGATATTTTTGATATTATAAAAAACCATCTGTCGCAATTTGTTCAAGAAATCTTGAATGTTGTAACCGTAATTAAAGATTCAGCTGATTTTAAGTTGGCTCTATTTGGTGCACAAGAAGATCTTAAAAAAATTGGTCGTACAAAAAGCGTTATGTTTCTTGAGCAGCTTCAGCACACATTGCAGCTTACTCGATAGATTTGCTCATTTATGCAAGCAGAGCAGGCAGATCAAGTATTTTGCAAAAATGGTTTGAGAGGAGTAGTGTGAAGGGGAAATTGAGGATCTGTTATCCTACTTCGTAATCTAATTTTCTTGCTTATGAAAAAGTAGCACAAGCTGTGCTACTTTTTGAAGAACACCCGGTTTTTAGTATAAAAATTAATCTTTGAGCGCCTCAATTTCTTCAATTGATAAGCCGGTAAGTTCTGAAATATCAGCAATGCTCATTTTGGAAAGTAACTTTCGAGCCATTTCGCGTTGGGTTTTAGCTTTGCCCTGTTCTAAGCCCTGTTCTAAGCCCTGTTCTAAGCCCTGTTCTAAGCCCTGTTCTAAGCCTTTTTTAAGACCGCGTTCTAGTCCTTTTTCTTCAGCCAGTTCTGCAGATGTTTGAGCATCGGTTGCTTTGACAAATGCATCATCATAAGCGTTGAGTTCATCTTCAGACCAAGCGGCACGCTGTGCCATATGGCACGCATCTTCAAATTCACCTCGGGCAAGAGGGGCTGGAATTTCGGTTTGCTTTTTCATCGTCTTGATAAAATAGATCCATTTATCTTCGGCAGATTTAAGCTCAGATTCTTTTTTCTTAAATTTAGGGAGTTCGACAAAAGCAAAGTACAGCTCTTTGAGGTCGTTTTCACCTGTTTTGGTATCTGCAAGGTGATGGATTGATTTGTAATCTTTTTTGTCTGGGAACATGATGAAGTTGGTGATTGCTATCACAATAACGGGGGTGAGTTTGTAGTAAGGTTTACCCTTGCTGAGCTGAATGGTGTAGGTTTTTGCGCCGTAATAGACCATGCGTTTGCCAAACTCTTTAACGTTTTCAACCTGCATCTCGACAATGAATTGGCTGCCGGCATGGTCAACACACATGATATCAAGGACGTTCTCTTTTTTGAGGCGAACAATTTCAAGCTGTTCGGTGTTCATGAAGGTGATGCTTTTAATTGCTCGATCGCCCGTGTATTCTAAGATGGAGTTGAGAAATGAGATGGTGATATTTTTGTGATCTTCTGATCCGAATATTTTTTTGAATGCAACATCGTTGCGGGGGTCAAGAAATACCATTGAGCACTCCTAGCAGGTTGTTAGGGGGTGTGTTATATACGTTGGGCTAAGTATAGCATATTTTGGTGATCGCAAAAATTGTATTTTGAGTTGAAGTTAACCAGCAACGTTACTTTTAAGCGTGCTCTTTGTCCTCGTTTTCCTGCTTGAGGAGGACCTCTTTGTTGTGACAGGCGATACCAAAAAAGGCGATCTTGTCGATTCCTTGGCTGCGCAATTCTGTTGCATAGTGTTTTTCTTTAATTTGCTTGAGTGCACGATTAGCACACTGGTCCATGGTTTCCTTATCGTCTTTTTTCTTGAACTCTATGACAATTCCTGGTCGATTTTTGTCATGCGGGATGAGCATGATATCAAATCGACCATAGCCGCTTTCCCGATTCGATCGGACGGTATAGCTTTCTGAGTAGACAACAAGCATACCAAGAACAAAAAGATGATAGCTCTTTTCCGGCTCAGTGTCATGCAGATCATGGCAGCTGATGCTCTGTATCATAAATTTTGAAAGCAGTATGCTAAAAAGCTCACCATCAGCGTCACGCAGTGCATGCCCAAGGGCGATAATATTTTTATGCTCCAAGCCTTCTTTGAAGAGTGCAGTAACCAGATCATCAAAGAGTGAATTGAGTTCTCTGTTTGGCAATACCAACGAGCAGATGAACTTCCCTTTTGCATTCAGAACGCATTGATTGATGGTGATATACCCGCTAAAAAGAAGGAGTGACCAGATTGAATCTGAGTCATTAATCATTCCAGGAAGCACCATTTTGTCGTTAATTTCGATATTTGGAACGGCGTTGCCGTGTAGAAGCTCAGCGCAGGAATCTTGAATATCGGTTGTGGAAGTTGCAATGATTTTTTTAATGAGCCCATTGTCACTGGTGTTTGCCCAGTAGGGAATGAGGTCACCTGATCTATCCGCACAATTAAGGGCCGACCAGGGGTTATAGATTTTCGTTTTTCCAATCAAGTATCCGTTATACCAAGATTTAAATTCTGGCGCAATCGACTCAAGGTTGTAATTGTGAAGTAGTTGTTCAATCTCTTTTTCTGTAAATCCAAATTTATCGGCTAATTGTTCATCTAAAAGCGTGAAAATTTTGAGGTTATTGAGCCCCGAAAAGATCCCCTCTTTGGCGGTGCGCAAAATGCCGGTCACAACGCCTCGTTCAAGACTGGAGTTATCTTTGAGTACGGCGCACAGCAATCCTCTGGTAAATTCAATAATCTCCGAATAATAATTGTTGAGATATCCTGCGTGAATGGGAGAATCGTATTCATCAATCAAAACAATCGTTTTTGCCTGATGGTAGCGTTCTAAAAATTGAGAAAGATTTAAAAGGCTATTGTGGTACTCTGCGGTCGTTGCGGTTTTTGTACAAATGTTTTTGAAAATATCTTTTTCGTGATCGCTCAGCAGATCTGAATCAAGCAAGTAGCTGTGTCGAGCATATTCTTGTGAAATTATTCCAACAAGCTTGCTTCTGCTTACGTCCCAGGTACTCTCTTTGATGTCTTTAAACGTGACAAAAATAATAGGAAATTTCCCCTGCAATTGGACCATCTTGGGAATGCCCCAGATTTTTTTATCTTCAAAAAGATAGGCGTTTGATCTTGCCGTTTTTTCAAAAAAATATTTGAGCATTGAAAGATTTAATGTTTTGCCAAATCGTCGAGGTCGAGGGACCAGGGTGACCTTGCCACCTCTGTGGTAGAGCTCATCGATCAATAATGTTTTATCAACGTAATAAAAGTTTCCATCAATGAGTTCTTTATAATCACTAAAACCGATTGGAAGCATTTTCATGTTTTGCACTCTTTCGGGAAAGAGGTGAAACGATATTTTTTTATACTGACAAGTATAGCATAAATAAAAAAATCCCCGCACGGGCGAGGATTTTGATGATTTATGTTGTCATCCTCGACCCGTCTACGCCAAGGCTGCGACGAGGCAGGGAGCCACAGCGGGCCGCCTGTCGGTCATAGCTTGAGCGACGGCTGAAGTCGGGGATCTATCTTATGAGCTTTAGAATGATCCAGCAAGTTTAAACCAGACACCCCATTGTTCTATGTCAGCATTGGTCACTGCAAATTCGTAGTCAGCACCAAAGCCAAGGCTTAATGGAAAGGTGCGGGTGACCATGCAGGTGTACCCCAAGCCGGCGAACAGCTTGTGGGTGAAGAGTGACGGCGTTTTGACCGCGTCGATGTCAAGGTCGACCAGGTTGACAACAGTGCCATCTGTTGCTGCAAATGCATTTATAGCGTTTGTATTGTAAGTAGTCTTTGCGATATAGAAGTCGTTATCTTTCCAGCGCTTAACCCACGCCGACTCTTGATCTTTCCAGAACAAATTGTACCCCGCATCAATGACAAAGCGGCTGCTCAAAAAGCTGAGCATCGCCATCATTTCCATCTGTGAACCTGGCTTGATGCGCAGTGCTTGTGTCAGCTCATTTGCAGCTGGGAAGAGAGCTTTGTCTTTTTGGCCCAAGTGTGCTGCCAAAAAGTAGTGGTTGAGCGGTTTGCCTTTGATGCCCACAGTGCGGTGCTCGGTTCCTTCAAAGAGATAGCGGTAGTCAGCTGCAAAAAGTGCACGCAGTTTTGCGTGATCATTTTTCCATGCATCAACGCCTGCATCAAGGCCAAAGCCCAGCGCGGTGTGGCTGCCGTTGCCGTAAACGGGCTCAAAGAGATATTCGCCGCGTACACGGTTGCCCGCAGGGATGGTGAGGCCGATGTTGAGGTAAACGTGGTGCGCTGCTTTGTCGACCACCCGAAAACCAACTTGAAGGTCGGCGTCAGCAAGGCCGGTGGCGCTGCGGCGTCCGTCGATTTTGGCGTGCGTAAGTGCCGCTTGCAAGTCTGCAGCTGCGGTTTGCTCAACGCGCCCAGCAAAGAAGTCTTCAACTGAAAAGTCGGTGCTTCCGTTAGCAACTTGAAGATCCATGTTGCGACTGACATGTGCAAACGGTAGGCTTGCCGTGATAAAAATAGAACCAAATGGTAAGTCAAAGTCTTGGAACAGTTGTACCAAGCAGCCAAAACTTTCTACTTTTGGTGTGAGCGATACGGTTCCTGCAAGATTTTTTGCGCCATGTACAAGAAACCTTTTATCAAGATCTATACCGGCACCGGCTGGTCCAATCGTAAATTTATTCGTTCCGTTGCCAATACCAAAATATTTTCCTTGGCCTTCGCCTTTGTTTGACTCTTGATAAAAGCCGGCAAATTGCAGGCTGGTGTGGTTGGTTTTTGCTTTTTTGCGGTAGACATGGTCATGCCAGATGGTGTATTCAAGTGGCAAGTTAACGCCTGATGGGCGAGTTGATAAAAATGTTTTTTTGCTATGAGAATCGTTTGATGCGTTTAGCATCGGTGTGGTGAGTGCAACGATTAGCAGTGCTTGGACTATCCAAGGGCTCTTTTTCATCTTTCTTCTCCTATCCTAAAAATCACGTAACACTACATTGTGTAAAGCTTCATGCCTTTTAGCTTGTTCGGCGATTGTTGTCAGATCAAGCTTTTGAGAAAAAACCCCGCAGCTTATGATGCTTGCGGGGTTTTTTATAATGCAGCGTAAATGTATCAGGTGAGTTATTTTACAACAATAACGTCTGATTGTTCTTTTTTATTCTTTTTGTTTTTCTTGTCTTTTTTGCCCGCTTTGCCTTTTTTACCAGCTTTGCGTGATTTACGTGATTTACGTGACTTGCGTGATTTGCCTTTTTTACCAGCTTTGCGTGACTTACCAGCTTTTTTACCAGCTTTGCCTTTTTTACCGGATTTGCGTGCTTTACCTGGTTTACTTTTTTTACCAGCTTGCTTCATAGCGCGGCGAGCTTTTTGTCCTTTGAGTGTACGATTTTCTTTGGTTGCAGCAGCTTTGCCTTCTTTTCCTTCACCCCAAAAAGACCACCAGCTCTTTGATGGTGCTTTTGCTTTGCGTGCGCGAGGAGTTGGTTTTGTTGCAGGATCGCGCTTGGTCTCTTTGTTGCCAAAAAAGCGATCTTTCCATGATGGGTTTTTTGATACAACTTTCTTTTCAGCAGCTTTTTTGGCAAGCGGACATGCTGGTTTACCTTTTTTCAGCGGGCAACTTTCGCCTTTTTTGTGATCGTGATCGTGAGCTGCTGCTGGAGCTGCTGTATCATCTGCTGCTGAGATGGTGAAGCAAGAACCACTGACAAGTGCTGTTACCAAAAGTAACGATATGATTTGATTTTTTTTCAACATAAGATTTCTCCCTTTTATGATGTCTTGTTGAAAATGAACGATAACTTTTACGCTTTTCCATCCTAGCAAAATTTTTTGTAAATCATGAAGCATTTTTTTCTCTGCTTTGCTTCCACAATAAAAAGCAAGGTGGAAAGCCGTTTTCAATGAAGGTGTTGCAAATAAAAGTACCAGTGTTGTTATCAATTTAAAGCGACAGGTCAGCCATCTCGCAGGGAAGCTTCACGCGAAGGCTGGAAGCTCCCCTGCGAGATGGGGAAATGAATTCGTGTGATTTACGTGTCTCACTCAAATGATATTTGATTGTTTTTTATAAGCCCTTTTTCCAGGCAAGTATTCAAAAGGGCCGACATTGCTGCCGACCCTTTTGAATACTTGAGTTAAAACTTTATTTTCTTATACTTTGCGTGAGCCCTAATGAGGTAGTTGTCCCATTGCGTTCAAGCAAAATATCATATCCCAGGACCGTAAGAATCTTGAATAAGCTTTTTGTATTGAAACTTACTTTGTTTCCTGATTTCATATCTTGAACAATAGTTGGTGATACATCAGCAATTTTTGCAAGCTTTCTTACTGAAACGTGATCTTCTTCCATGGCTGCCAAAATGAGTTCTGAAAGTAAGAAGTTGCGATATCCGTCCGCATAATCTTTTTTTTGATTTGGTGTTTTTGCATCCATGAATTCTTCAAAGGTTGTTTTTTCGTTGTTCTTTTTAGTCATAGTAAACTCCTTCTCTCTGTCGTTTGATATAGTCATCTTTTGATTTTAAAGCGCGTTCTTTTTCCCTGGGAGGCATTTTTTGTGTTTGTTTTTTATATGCATTCGTGATGATGATTTTAGAGCCCTCAAAAAAGAAGCATAAAAATCTATTGGAGGAAGGCTTGATCGCAAAAATTTGATTGCCTTCATAATTGAATTTTTCTTTATTGATGATTTTTCCAACGTCAGCTAATGTTTGAATTAAGTAAAAAGTTTTATCTTTCTGCTCTTCAGGCAATTCAATAAAATATTTAAGTGAACTACTTTTACCTTGACTATTAAAATACCACTCAACGGTAAATTCTTTACCTTTATAAGCAATGAATTGCGCTTTCATACAGCTCCTTATGCATTCTATTTTCTCTAATTGTACCAAATTTATGATACAAAATCAATGCTTTGCCAAATAGGAGCGCTTTGCCAAATAGGAGCGCGGGAGAGTGATTTGTAGGTTTTCCTAACCAAAAGAAAAAGGGCCGACATTGCTGCCGACCCTTTTTGAATTCGTGAGTAAGTGGACTGGATTAGAATCCAATGCCAAGCTTAAGCCAGAGTTCCCATTTTTCAAGTGCATCGTTTGAGCCACGGAATTCGTAGCCGCCACCAGCACCGAGCATGAGTGGGCATTCCCATTCTGTGAACATGTAGCCAAGTGCCGCAAAGATTTTATGCGTAACTTGTGAACCTGTTTGGGCTGCATGGGTATCGATGTTTTTGGAGGTGAGTGTAGCTCCATTTAAAAGACTACCAGCTGTAACGTTTCCGGGTGTTGTTGCATTAAAGTTTCTAATAGCAACTCCGTATTTGGCTGCATCGATAGCTGTAATGTCAGCAGCTTTGAGCTTAACTTCTTCGTCATCTTTCCAGAAGAGGTTATAACCAAAGTCTACACACAAGCCGCCGTTGTTGTAAGCAAGTGCAATAACGCCATCAAGTTGGCTACCAGGGGTAACATCAACATTAAATGTTGTGACGTTTGCAGCTGGTGTTACTCCATTTGCAATTGGTTTATCAAATTGTGCAAGCAACACATAGTGTCCCCAGTCAACTGATCCTGCAGCAAATCCTGGAACATCTTTGAGTCCCATGGTGCGTTTTTCTGATTCTTTGAACATATAACGGTAGTTAAGCGCAGCGGTTACTTTAACGTTGTGATCTTCATTACCCCATGCACGGAACATTGCATCTAAGCCAGCACCAAATGCCCAGTGATTGCCGTTACCAACAATTGCTTCAAAAGCGTGCACGCTGTCAGCTTCATCACCGGTTGGGATGGTGAAACCGATGTTAATGCCAACATGGTGACAATCTTTGTTCAAGAAGTTGTAGCCAAGCACAACGTCGATGTCTGCAACACCGGTTGAGTCGTTCTTGCCATCCATCTTCATGTGATCAAGAGCTACTTGGACATTTTCAGCTCCAGCAATGCCGGTTGCTTTACCTTGCAAGAAGTTTTGGAGTCCTGTTTGTGCAGCTGCAACAGGGCTTGTGACCTTAAGTTCAACATTGTTTTCAACATGAACAACAGGCACGGTTGCTTTGAGGTAAAGACCTTTAACGATTTTTTCTAAATCTTGAAAATAGTCAAAGCGAACGCCCCATGCTTCTTGTTTTGGGTGTAAGTTCACGCTTGCATTGGTGCCATTACCGATGGTTGCATTATCAAATTCGTGAACAAAGAAGCCAAGATCTGCATCGGTTGTTGATGCGGCACCAACTATTGCTGCCTTTTGTAAAGCAAATGTGTTTTTGTTTTTAATACCAAAATATTTTCCAGTATCCTCTTCATCTGCTGTACGGCTAAAAAAGCCTACTGCTTGAAAATTAGCGCCAAATTTATCGGCCGCTTTACGATGAACGAGCTGGTTAAATGTGCTCAATTCCATTGGAAGGTTGACGCCATGTGAACGAGGCAATAAAAATGTTTTGTTTGTGCTTGCTTGAACTGTTGCGCTTACTGCGAGCATCGCAACTAATAAGCCCTTGATTACTTTATTCATACTCTTTTCTCCACAAATTTCAGCTTTAAACGTGTGCATTTTGCGTTACCCTCCTGCCATAAAAACAAGGACAAGGTACAGAAAATTATGTGCGTCTGTGATGAAGTGTGACTGTAGCAGCGTCAGTGTGTACAGGAGATAGGCAAAATGCCGTGAATATTTTTAAATGATTGATCATCAGCTTCAAGATACTTGTGTGTTCCAGCCTCCTTTCCTCTCTTCTTTTGTTGTTGTTACTTACTAATACCAACCAATTTGCAGTGTGTTGACCGTGTATTTCATTTCAATCTATCGCGCTTATCAGGCGCATCGACTATAACAACGCTGATAGGTTAGCGAACATGCGGGCAGATATCAAGTTTTTTTTCTTAGGGTGGTATAAGACTGTTTTGTTGCTCAAGGAGCTATGTTACATTGTTAGATACATTGAAGGTAGCAGGATCTGTTGTGCAAATGCAAGGATTTTTCACGAAAGGAATTTTTAAATGAATGAGTTACTCTTGGTTGTGATTGTACAGGTTTGCTTGGAGTCGCTGCCAATAAGCAGTTCGGGGCATATGATGCTTGCAAGTATGCTCTGCGAAAAGCTCAACAATTTTTCATATGCACTTCCTGAGCACTTCGACCACTTTCTGCATGGTCCAACACTTGTTGTGCTGCTTACATTCTTTTTTTCATCATGGTGGCCGGTTGTAAAGCGTTGTGCTGGAGCACTTGCAGCTGCAGTGCGTGGTTGCAAACTTTCTGATTCTCAGCAGCGCGGTGTGCGTTTGGCGATGCATGTTATTTCATGGGCGTTTGTTGCTGATGTTGTTTCGGTTGGTGTGTACAGTATTGGAAAGTTGTTATTTAAGTTTGGCTTGCCCGCCGTAGCCTTGGCGAAGGAGGGGATTATGCCTAATTCAGAAATTTTACTGATTGGTTTTTGTGTAACGATGTTGTTGTTTGCGGCGTTGTGGGTTCATGAAAAATACAACGATAACAATAAAAATTTTCTTGGCTTTATCAACTCAGCACTTATTTTAGGCTTTGTTCAAGGGCTTGCGCTGGTGCCGGGAATTTCTCGTTTTGCAATAAACTTTGTAACGGCGCGTCTTCTTGGCTACCCACCACGCCGAGCCTTTCAGGCATCGTTTGTGATTTTTATTCCCTTGGTGATTGCAGGTTTTTTGGTTAATGGCGTGGGTGAGTTGATTAAACACCCTGAGTGGTTTGAAATTTTTACCCCAGCGTTGATCGTCACGATGCTGCTTTCAACCATTGTTGCCTATGCGCTCTTTGTGCTTGCACACCGTATTGTGCTTGCACGCAAAATGTCGATGTTTGGTTTGTATATGATTGTGCCAATTGGTCTGTTGGTGTGGTTGATGGTAGGGTAATTATCGACACAAAAAAGCTTGAAAATTCAAAGTCTTATTTTCTCCTCATCAAATGATGTACTCTGTAAAAGGGATTTGATTTTGTTTGGGGAAAGGGGCTTGGTATGATCACACGTAAAAAATTATTCAAAGAACTCTCATTAAAAACGCCATCACCGCGTTACACCAAAGAAGTTTGTGGCGTTGTTTTGGCCGCAAGTACACTTTATCTATTTATGTCGCTCATTTCGTATCACGCAACGGACGCTTCATTTTTTTACTTTTCCACACAGCCTGCCGTGCCCCGTAACTGGGGCGGTGCCGTTGGAGCACAGTGTGCTGCGCTGGCCTTCTATTTATTTGGTTGCTCGGCGTATGTTGTTGTATTAATTTTTGTGCTGAGTGCGCTATTAATGTTTCGTCGGCAATCATCAAGTGAATCACGGCCTGCCCTCCGAAGTCTTGGCGAAGGATGGGGACGATTGGCAGGCCTTGTTGCTTCAAGCGTTGCAGCTGCAGGTCTGTGTGCTGTGTTGCGCGTTGACCCCTTGTACAGCGCGCCAGGGGGACTGCTTGGCTACGGAGTTGATCTGCTGGTCAGTCCATTGTTTGGGTATCAAGGGTCATTGATTGTGCTGACCGCAACACTGTGGGTTGGGCTTTTGTGTGCTGCGCGTATTTCGCTTTTTGATATTGTTGCTCGAGGTGTCCTGCTGGTTATGAATTTTTGTTGGTGGTTGTGTGTGCAAGCCTATGCGCTGGTCAAAACAACGGCCAGCTTTGGCTTGAAGATTCTCAAGAAAATGTATCAAAAAATTAAGCCGGTCCGCAGTGTGATACAAGTTGTTTTTGAGCCAGCACATGCAGCCGGTCAGCATATTTTCACTCAAAAAGCTCAAGAAGAAGTTTATGGTTTTGACGCCCACAAGCCTGAGCCTCAAGCATCCCATACTGATTTTTCTGAGCCGGTTGTGCAGGATGAGGTGAATGCTGGGAACGATGCTGAGAGCACGCTTGATCTTGAACTGGAATGCACCGGTGAAGAGCTTGGTGAAATATTGGTGCGCACCACAAGCGTTACGACCATGTTTGGAAAATATCCTTTGCGCCGTTTGCCAAATTCTGTGCTCGGTGTGAACCCTTTTTCTTTGCGCTTATCCGATGGGGAGTTGTGGTGCGATCACCTGTGTGCTGCCCTTGGTTCCGTGCAAGCGCTTGACCAACATGAGCGATTTATTTTGCCCGATGCGCATGCCTTTACCGCAAAACCAAAAAGTGTTGATGTGGGGCATGAGCAGGATATGTACGCAGCGCGTGGAAAAATGCTTGAAGAAAAATTAGCACGCTTTGGCCTGAATGGTCAGGTGACCGCAATCACCCCAGGCCCGGTGATTACCTTGTTTGAGTACAAGCCTGATATTGATAGTAAAATTAGTAAAATTATTGCGCTTGAAGATGATCTTGCGATGGTCCTAACCGCGTTGAGTATTCGTATTATCGCCCCCATTCCTGGAAAAAATGTTGTCGGCTTTGAAATTTCAAATCAGGCGCGGCAAGATATTTTTATTTCGCAGGCATTGTGTACCCCTTCATTTGAGGAGTTTGCTGGCTACTTGCCGCTGGTACTTGGTGTTGATGTCACCGGTAATCCGGTGATGCTTGATTTGGTAAGTATGCCGCACGTGCTTGTTGCGGGTGCAACAGGGTCGGGTAAGTCGGTTGGGATGAATGCAATGCTCGTGAGCCTGTTGTGCAAGCGAACGCCTGATGAACTTAAGCTTGTGCTCATTGACCCGAAGCGGCTTGAGTTTACCCCCTATACCGATATTCCTCATTTGCTTTTTCCTATTGTGACGCAGCCTCACAAAGCTGCTGGCGTCCTTAAATGGTTGGTGTCTGAAATGGAAGAGCGCTATCAGCGGATGGCTGCAGCCGGTGTGCGCAGTGTGGTTGAGTATCAAAAACTTGCAAAAGAGGGCAAGCGCGACAAAGATGGGAATAAATTTGAGCCAATGCCGTTTATTGTGGTGATGATTGATGAGCTTGCTGATTTGATGATGGTTGCAGCGCGCGATGTTGAAACTCAGATTATTCGCTTGGCGCAAATGGCACGCGCTGCCGGGATTCATTTGATTGTCGCAACGCAGCGTCCATCGGTTGATGTGGTAACCGGTTTGATTAAAGTGAACTTTCCGAGTCGTATTTCGTTTCGTGTTTCGTCCAAGGTAGACTCGCGTACGATTCTTGATGCATCGGGTGCAGAAAAGCTTTTGGGACGAGGCGACCTGTTATTTATGAATGCTGCATCGCCCGATTTGCGACGCGTACATGGAGCTTTTGTTTCTGATCAGGAGATAGAACGGCTTGCACATTATTTGCGTGCTCAGGCGGCACCGCAGTATTTGGATTTGAACGAAGAGCTAAGTAGATGTACTACAGGTTCTTCTGATGAGCAGGAAGATGAGTTGTACGATTCGGTGATTACATTTCTTAAGTCGGTTAATGAAATATCGATTTCAATGTTGCAGCGGCAATATCGTATTGGGTTTAATCGCTCAGCACGCATTATTGAAAAATTAGAACTTGATGGGCTTATTGCGCCGGCGCAAGGAAGCAAGCCCCGCAAGGTGTTGCATTAAAGCTTGCCAAACGATCTTGACAAATACCATGGAACACGTAAGTTGTCCTTCATATTGTCGTTAAGTAGGATAGCTGAATTGATCGTCATTGTGGGGATTTCATGGTATTAAGCAAAATTTTTTTACAAGCAGCACTTCCGTATGCAACATTATGGATTGATGGTGTTCATGTACAAGCTGAGTCATTTGAGTTGAATAACCAAGAAGTTCGCGTGAGTTTTGATAGTCGTGAGGTTGAAAAAAACGATCTTTTTGTTGCTCTTGCGGGTAATAAAGTTGATGGGCATAATTTCATTACTCAGGTGCTTGAGCGTGGTGCTTGTGCGTTGCTTATTACTTCCGATTCTTATAACACAATTAAAACGCAATATGCCGACGCGTTGCGCAATAAGCTGGTGATCACGGTTGCCGATACGCTTCAGGCTTTGATTGATCTTGCAAAAGCATGGCGACAGCAATTTACCTGTCCTATTATTGGTGTTACCGGTTCTCTTGGTAAGACCACGACCAAAGAAATGTTGCGGGTTATTTTTGCTGCTGCGCAGCGAATTGCCTATGTTTCACACAAAAATCAAAATACGGTTCTTGGTCTATGCGCAAATATTTTACGTATGCCGGCCAATGTGCAAGTCGGTGTTTTTGAGGTGAGCCTTCATCATAAGGGTGTCTTAGATCAGCTTGCAGATATTTTACGTCCAACGATGGGAATTATTACTTGCATAGCACATTCACACGTGCAGCATATTGGGTCGCTTGCTGAGGTGTCTGCGCAAAAGCGACAGCTTTTTAATTATTTTACGCCACAAAATATTGGGATTGTTTTTGGTGACCAAGAGTTTTTAACGTCGGTTACTTATCGTCACCCGATTGCAAAGTTTGGTTTCAAAATGCGTAACCAGGTGCAAGCACGACGGGTTACCGTTGTCCAGGATGCGCAGGGGAATTTGTGTTCAAAATTTACGCTCAAGTGGTTTGGTAAAAAGGCTGAGGTGCTTTTGCAGGGGAACCATCAAGGTTTGGTAAATAACGCACTCGCGGCAAGTACCATTGCTTATTTTCTCGACATCCCGCTTGAAACGCTCGTGACGGCTCTTGGTGAATATAAATCGTTTGAAAATCGATTCCAGACAAAAAAAATCAAAAATGACCGTGGTCTCATTATTAGTGATTGCTATAATGCCAATCCTGAAAGCATGAAGGCTGCTTTGACCGCCTTTGATCAGATGCAAAGTCCTGGGAGCAAGGTTGCTGTTCTTGGTGATATGCTTGAACTAGGTGATAAGGAGGCTTATTGGCATCGTCAAATTGGTCGATTTCTCAATAAATCCTCTTCATTAGATAGCCTCATTTTGGTGGGTGAGCGGGCAAAGCTGATTGCCAAAACAGCCCCTGCCTATCTTTCTATTAATTTTGTTCCCTCCTGGGAAGGTGCCGCCCAGATTTTACAGGCGAGCCTAGAGCAGAGCAAAGCGCTCGTGCTGGTCAAAGGATCGCGTGGAATGACGCTTGAGCGAATGGTTGCACTTTTTGAGGAATAATGCCATTTGAAAACATGTTTTGGGCGTGGTAAACTAGGTCAGGTTATAATTCTGAACTTGTGGAGGTTTATCATGAATAAAGTATGTAATTTTTTTGTTGTTATGGTGATGCTCTTTGCGCAGAGTAATGCTCTCTTTTCTATGGAGTCTGAGCATGGTCAAGATGGCCAAGCAGGCAAAAAAGCTTCGCGCAAGCGATCGCGGAGCGATGTTGATGTTCGTGACGACGTAAAGCAGCCAAAAATTGAGGTGAATGGCACTCAGATGGGGTGTAATTCAAGCTTAAAGCAAGCCTCTTACGAAGGTCATGGCCTTCACTGCGGATATTACGCATTGTGGAATGCGTTATGTGGTGTGAATCCTGATTTTCAAGGTGAAAATACTCATCGAGAAGATTTTAACAAACATCTTGAGACTTGGGAGAATATTGTTTTTCAAAGACGTGCTCCGCAAGAAGCTTGTTTTGTGAACATATTCAGGGGGCCAATTTTACCGAGTGAAGTTAATAATTTACAGGTTGAAGAGCTTGATCTATTAGTTAATCGTCTTGTACAGGATACTTTATTGCCAGTATCTCATGCTGAACAAGTAACAGATGGTGTGCAAGCAGCGAGTAACGTTACCGTTTTTGCTTCAAAGAATCAGATAGCTCAATTAGCTACTGGCCATGGATTGACTCCTGCATTGTTAGATCGTATCAGAAAATTTCGAGCCGATAGTCAGCCTCAAGCTTTTATTATCAACACAGGAAGCGCTCGTGATGAAAGACAGGTTGGTACATTTCACTGGATAGCGGCTGTTCTTACTCCTCATTCTGCACCAACTGAAGAATTTGCTTATGAACTAAAATTTTATGATTCAGGTTATGTTCCTCGAAGTCGTGAGAATAAAAAGGATTTTGATCAATACTGTAAATCATTAATTCCTATGGGAAACAGTATTCACGCGCTTTTTGTTGAAGAAAATCTTGATCTGCTGACCGCTCGAAGCTTGCTTACCCCACAGCTTCATGCAGTAAAAGTATATTCAGATCAATATGCAGAGATAAGCAATGCTTCTAACGATATTTTACTTTGGAGTTGTGATGTTTATTCTGATGAGTACATTTATTTTCTTGAAGATTATGTGCGTTGTTGCATTAGAGCAGCAGCTCCTGACAGATTTAATGAATTGAATGCAAAAATGGCTTTACGCCGTGCGAAACGAATAGACAATAATGATTATGCAAAGTTTCTTCGTCGTAAAACTATTCCTGTGATGCAAGCTCAACTAAAGAGCCTTTTTCTTGATCCCAATTGGACACAATTTGAAGAGCTTAATGTGCATATTGGCACGCTTCAAGCATGTGCGCGACAACTTGCAATCAATAAACTTGCAAAAACGTATGGAGATTTTGTTGTTACTGGTCAGGTTACACAAGATGCTTTCATTCAAGTTGCTCATGAGGCCGGAATTTCTCATGAAATTATCGATGCTGGCATTGCTCAAGTTGAAGATCCTTTAGTGATCAATAACATTAACGTTATTACTGATTAAGAGTAATTGTATAAATCGGAGAATATATTATGAATAAAATAAGTAAATTTCTTGCTCTTGCGCTAGTTTTTGCTCTTGCGAGCAATGCACTTTTTGCATCACCAGTTATTGATACAGAGGTTAGAGCTAGCTTGAAACAAGCGGATCAAAGAGGTCACGGTCTTCATTGCGCATACTACGCATTGTGGAACGCATTGTGCAGCCTAACTCTTGGGAAAGATAATCGTCGTAATGCAGATCTGTTTAAGGAATATCTTAAGGGCTGGGAAGTCATAGTTCGTCAAAGCCGTCTTGCGCAATCTATTGATAACTTACAGGTTGAAGAGCTTGATTTGTTAGTTCATAATTTGGTTCGAACAGATTTATTGCCAGCATCTCATGCTGAACAAGTAGCAGATGGTGTGCAAGCAGCCAATAACGTTACCGTTTTTGCTTCAAAGAATCAAATTTCTCAATTAGCGCAAGGCCATGGATTAAGTCTTGCGTTATTGGCACGTATAGAAAAATTTCAAGCCGATAAACAACCTCAAGCTTTTATTATTAACACGGGAGATGCTCGTGATGAAAAACAGGTTGGTACGTTTCACTGGGTAACAGCGGTACTTACTGCTTATGAGTCTGATTCAGATGAGGCTCAATTAGGCAAAGAGTATTGTTTGACATTTCACGACTCGGGTTATGTCCCTGATAGTAAAAAAAATTATAAGCATTATAAGCATTATTGTGAGACAAAAAAACCCATTGCAGAAGATATTATTAATCTTTTTCTTAAGGAAGACCTTGGGTTGCTTAAAGCACGAACTTTACTCACTCAACCGCTTGGAGCTGTTGCTATACAGTGCAAAGTTCTTGAGCAATGTGCAACTGATTGGGAATATGTTGGCCGTTTGGAAGAAGCGGTTATCGCGCTTAATAAAATTCTTGGCAATGAAGTTCGAGATACTCTCATTCAACTTGGAGAAACGCGAATACGGTTTGGAATGGATTTTCGTGGTAAAAACGGCTGGATTCATCCAGATTATCCTGAGTATTTAAGGGGAGAAGCACTTGAAGATTTGCAAGGAATTTTTATGAGTTTTCGCTCAGAGGCGGCATTTGATGGCACATTGAGTCAGCCTGGTTATGCTGTTAAACCAGAGATTGTCAAAGAACTGGCAATCAATAAGCTTGTAGAAGCCTACCAACAATTTGTTGTTACGGGTCAGGTTACAAAAGATGCTTTCATTTCCGTGGCACGTGAGGCAGGAATTTCTCAGGAAATTATCGATGTCGGTATTGCCCAGGTAGAATATCCTCTGGTTGTTCATCAAGATGTTGTTGCAATGGACACCGAGTAATAAATAGTTGTAACTATAATTCATACTCTTACTTGTGATACTTTTAAATCTGGCGTAAGGAAAATATCTCCTTGCGCCAGATTTTTCGCTTTCTTGTCGTACCGAATAAAAAGGGGTATGGTAAAAAATAGAAAGCGAAAAAAAAAGGGATAACAAAGGAGAGGGCATTCCATGAAGAAAATTAATCATGATGAAATTAATCATGATCAAACGTTACTCAACAGTCTAGTCGGGCTGCCGCAACGTATTTTGCAGCTTCATGAAGTTGATGAGCTTTCACCGTTGATATTACATGAATTAGGCCATGATTCGCATTTTGGACTCAACAAAGCAGTGTACCTTGTCGACAATCCAGACTTTGACTCACTCAGAGGAGTTGCCGGTTTTTGCAAGGATGAATGCAGCCTGCACAAAGCTGATGTTTGGCAAGATCCTTATTCGTTTGCACACGATATGTCCAGTGGGCAGTTTCATCAACAAATAAAGCAGTTTAACCATGCAAGTATTACTCGTAACCATGACCAATGCAGCCAAGAAGGATTAGTAAATTTGGGCAAAACGCTTGGCTTGAATAACCCATCATGTTGCATGTGGAATACGCGGCACGGTAACCACGGCATTTTGCTCTTTGAGGGCCGTGAAAATATGGTTGAAAAACAAAAAAGTCTTTTAAGCCAAATAATTGCGCTTTTAAGCTTTTGCTAAAACAACTGTACGGTTGTTTTTTGCTTAGTCTGGCTTAGAGGCAGCTGTGCTACCAGGCGCGTGCACGGCAGCTTTACCCCATACGCAGGACTAAACCAACCCTGCGTACTTTCGAGTCGCAAGGTTGAGGTAATGCTGGCCAGAGGCTTGGCGTTGAGCTCAACAATCCAGTTTTTTGTTTGTTCATCCTGCACAAGCTGGATTGATGGTGCAAACATAAAAGACCAGCACGTTATCGCATATTTTGGGTTATGCTCAGCTGTCCACCAGTCATAGAGTGTAATAATGCGTGCATTCTTATCAAGGTCCAGGCTTCGATGTGCAACAATATCGGGTTCTTGCACCGCTTGATATCGATCAACAAGTTCAATCGTTTTCTCTTGATCTAAAATCAGGCTTTGCGAAGATTCTGAAATTCTTTTGAGTTGAAATAAATCAAGCTCCTGAGCGATGCGCGGTTCAAGCGCGGGTGATTCCAAATACATATTATTGTGATATGAAAAATCCCGAAACGTGTTGCGCCATGTTGGTTGACTCGTGTAGCAATACGATCCAGGATCAACCAAAATAGGTATTCCATCAACTGAAAGTGTTATGGATAGCTGATCATAATGGAAGTGGCCCGATGGTTGATAGGGCGCAAAGGTTGCATGTCTGAACGTCAGGTGTATTCCATTATTTCTGATAATGGTCAGGCCGAAGTCTTTGTAGCTACTTAAGGTGTCATGGAGACGCGGTTTTATGTAAAGTCCTGCAACAATTTTCCCACTATCATTATCACCAATTTGAATGAGTGTGCCATTGCTATAGGTTACTTGTGCTGCAAAGGTGAGCATTTGATTGAGTCGGTGCTCAAGCATAAACGGGAGCTCGAGTGCATGCGCTTGTCCAAGTAAAAAAGTATGCAGAAAAATTTCAGTAACCAAGATGTGGTAGGCGGTTGAGCCTTCATAGCAGGTTCCGTCGGGCAAAATTTGGTGGTGGAGTTGTTCAACTAAAAGTTTGAGCGCATGCTGACGCTTCCGATAAATCTTTTTTATGTTAATAAAGAATGTGGAGAGATAGAAGTACCCGAGTAGATCTGCAAGGTAGTGGTTGTTTGGTTTATCCGATGTTTCAAAGTTGTATTCAAGATATTCAAGGTGGTTATAGAGCGAGCAGACAAGCTTTTCAAAAAACTGAGGCATGATGCTGGGTTCGTTTTTAAAGAAGTGAAATCCCCAGAGCAGATTAATCGCTCTGATGCCTACGTCCATAGGGCAGAGCCAGTTGACACCAAGCAAGTAGGGATTTTGGTGCATCCATTGTGACACGTGAGCATGAAATGCCCGTGCATAGCGATTGGCCCATTCGTAGTGTGAAATTTCTTGCGCTGCCCGGTATGCCATGCCGAGCACAAAAATATGGTTGAAGCGTGAGATTTCCCAAGGAATTTTTATATCAGGATTACGTTTTTCTTGGTCAGTATTTTCAGCGGTGTTCACAAAAGGAATTTTAATATCCTGATAAAATTGATTTTTAAAGCTTGAAAAACTTTCGGTCTGTCCTGAGAAGAAATCTTCGTGCCATTTTATATTTTTACCAAAGCAGTGTTCTCCAAATCCTAAAATATCTAAGCAGCCTTGAGCGATGTGGTCTGCGTGGGCAAAAAGTTCTTGTGGTATAGAAAAGTGTGGGGGGAGGTGCTCAACAAAGCGCCGGTGTATGAGTACTTTTTCGAGGTGATGGTTTTTTTTGAGGAGCTCAAAGAAGTCATCAAATTTTTTTGGTGCCCGAAATTCTTGAACAATATCGGCCCAGGTCAGCCCTGCTGCTTGAGCCAGTGAACGCTGTTTCCAGCGGGCGGAAAATGCTTTTTTTCGTTGACGTTTAATAAGGACTTCCCGGAGTCCATTAAATCCTAGTTCGCGAATGCGTTGCAAATAATGAGCAAGCATGTTCTCCTTTCTATGGTCCTTTTGTATGGTCCAATTTTGCTCAAGAGCCTACGGGAGATTAAGAAAAAATTCAAATTTTTGCGTGCTCGAGTACACTGAGTGAAAATTTTGAATTTTATGAAAGGCTAAAAATGTCCGCAAAAAAAATAATTCTTACCGGTGACCGCCCAACAGGTCCCTTGCACCTTGGCCATTATGTCGGTTCACTCAAAAATCGTGTAGCCCTGCAACACGACTACGAACAATATGTGATGCTTGCCGATGTGCAGGCGTTGACTGACAATTTCGAAACACCAGAAAAAGTGCGCGCAAGTGTTCTTGAAGTCGTGCTTGATTATTTGTCGGTAGGAATCGATCCTGCAGTTTCCACTATTTTTTTGCAATCAATGATTGGGCCTATTGCTGAGCTGACCATTTTCTATTTAAATTTGGTCACGGTTGCTCGGCTTGAGCGTAACCCAACAGTTAAAGATGAGATCAGGCAAAAGGGATTTGGCTCGAATGTAACGGCAGGCTTTTTGTGCTATCCGGTAAGCCAGGCTGCTGATATAACTATCTTTGGCGCGCATCTTGTTCCTGTTGGGCATGATCAATTACCTATGATTGAGCAGACTGCTGAAATTGTACGCAAATTTAATAGAATTTATGGTGAGGTCTTAGTGGAACCTGAGGCGCTTGTTCCTGCAACTGCAGGCAGATTACCCGGCCTTGATGGCAAAGCTAAGATGAGTAAGTCACTTGGTAATGCTATTTATCTTTCGGATTCTGCTGATGAGGTAAAGCGCAAGGTCATGACCATGTACACTGACCCTGAGCACATTCATGTTGCTGATCCAGGTAAGGTTGAGGGCAACATGGTCTTTGCGTATCTTGATATTTTTGATGATAGAACTGAAGAAGTTGCTGAGTTAAAGGCTCATTATGAGCGTGGTGGCTTGGGCGACGTAACACTTAAAAAGCGTCTTATCGAAGTACTCAATACTTTCTTAGAGCCTCTGCGCGTTAAGCGTGCACAGTTTGCGCAAGATCCGGCACAAGTTTTGGAAATTGTGCGTCAGGGTACCCTGAAAGCAAATGCTCTGGCAGAGCAGACGCTTGCCAGGGTTAAGCAAGCAATGAAAATCGATTATTTTAGATAAATTCTTTAGCCCTTGAGTCTATAATGTTTAAGTGCCGTTTTTTTACAAAAATGGCACTTTTTTCTATATTTTAAAAAATATTTACAAATAATATAAATAATTTAAAATAGTACAATAATCAATTGGTAACTATTTTGTCAAAATATGTGGGCAAGGGGAGCTTCTCATGATTTTAAAATTTATACCCATTTATCTTTTTGTAATGAATTTTCTTGGAATGATACCTCTTTTAAGCATGCAAGAAAAAAGCGAGCAGCCACCGTTATTTGCTCAAGAGTTACAAAAATTTCGTAGACGTATGCATGAGAAAAATTCATTTAAAATTAAAATCAGGCGTACGATGTCTCAACAGCGTACAGGTTCAAGGCTTAATAGTATGAAAAGAAAAAGATCAAAAAAGCGTTCTAAAAAAGCAGAGCGAATTTTTATTCATAAAGCTAATCTGAATCCTGTAAGGCTTTCTCCGCTTGAACTTCCAATTGAAGCAACGCTTACGGCTCAAATGCTACGAATGCTGATTCAGAACGATAGCCTTCAACAAGCGTTAAGCGAAAAAAAGTCACCAGAAGAAGTTTGTGTTCTCCTTGAATGTGCTATGAATGAAAGTGATTTTACCGGCACACGCAAAACTCCGTTTCGAGTACCTCATTCCTATTCCTACTTGTCTCGAATTTTAATGAGAGCCAGATTTCTTGGCCTTTTATTGCAAGAACGGGAAAGTTTAAGGATGCTCCTTCTTGCGTCTCAGCTTACTCAAGAAGAACAGGCAGAAATTATGTCTGCTTTTCAGGCGATAGATAGTAGGACTATTCCTCGTATAAATAAAGAAATATGGAATCAAAAGGTTTTGGAACTTGCGGTTGATTGCGATGGAAAGTCACTGTTAGAAAAAGCCTATGAATCAGGTGATGAACAAATCATTAACTCTGTTAAGAGTATTCAAAAAATTTTTTTTAATCCTGTTCGATTAATTGATTGATTGCAACTTTATCACATAACAAAAGTCCCATCGAGTAGAATTTATCTACGAGATGGGACTTTTTTAATTTTAATTCAATTTAAAATCGTGCAAAAATTGAGCAGGGGAGTGAACGCTCATCGTTTACTTCTCTCAGGTGCAATTCACCATGTTCAATCTGTTGCTCAGGGAAATGATCGTTGAGCAAGTTTGCAAGAACGGTTGACGAATATCCCATTGAGTAGCCGTTGAAAACAAAGAACAATGGGCGAGGACTCAGTGCTTTTTTGCACAGCTCAAGCAGATCGCCAATGCGCTTTTCAAATTCAAAGACATTACCTTTGTTGTCTCGTCCAAATGCTGGTGGATCCATGATAATAGCATCATATTTCATGCCACGTTTTACTTCACGGTGCACAAATTTGGTGCAGTCGTCGACAATCCATCGAATAGCCGCGTCATTCATCTTGCTTAAATCTTGATTGCGCTTTGCCCATTCGACTGATGGCTTTGAAGCGTCAACGTGACATACGCTTGCTCCAAGATTTGCCATGAAAAGGGTCGTTAGGCCGGTGTAACCGAATAAGTTGAGAACATTTGCATTTTTGCGTTTGCTCAGTCGGTGTGCGATCCATGGCCAGTGAGCAACGTTTTCTGGGAAAATGCCGATATTTTTAACTGATGGCGCAAGGCGTAATGATGCAACAATTGAGTGTTTTGCAGTTTTACTGAATGGTGGAATCTTAAAAAACCACTCTTCTTTGAACATTGATTTTTGCCACATGCTTTTACCATCAGGAAGCTTTTTAAAGTAAGCGTTAGCCTGTTCCCATTGGTTTTCAGGTTGAGCTTGCTTCCAAACGCAGCTTGCATCCGGACGTGCAACAATATTGGCCCCAAAGCGTTCAAGGCGATAGCCATTGCCTGAGTCCAACAATTCGTATTCATTAAAAGGAGGGGGAGTAAGAATGATCATGATTCATGGTCCAATACTAAGTAATCAAGGTTATTAAGCGGGTGCTTTTCGTCACACATTTGAGCCAGATGCTGGTTTGAAACATGTGTGTATATTTCCGTGGTTGCAATTGTTTTATGCCCAAGCAGCTCTTGTATTATGCGCAAATCAACACCCTGATTCAGCAAATGAGTAGCAAATGAGTGACGAATCTTGTGAGGCGAAAGTTTTCTGTCGACTTTTAAAAATTTACGAAACATTTCAAAAATGCGCTGTACCGAGCGCTGGGTGAGTTGTCCCCCATTATTATTTAAAAAAAGGTGTTTTTCTATTTTATTTTTGAGCAAGCGAGGGCGTTCGTCGTGTAAGTAACTGTGCAGGCTTGTTTCAGCCTTTGAGCCAAAAAGAACTAAGCGTTCTTTTCTACCTTTTCCCATAACTTTAATAGTTCGTTCCTCAAAGTTGATGTCGCTCAAGGTGATTCCGACTAGTTCTGAACAGCGAACCCCTGTTGCATAGATGAGTTCAAAGATTGTCTTGTCACGTAAAGGATACTTCGTAGGTAGTGTCTCATTTTTTAGCGAATCGAGCAAGTAAAAAATCTCGTCAACGCTCAAGGTAATAGGGAGCTTTTTGTCTGGGCGTGGTGATTTAATCTGCATTCCCAGCTTAATGCCCTGTGCTTTCAAAAAGTTCTGAAATGAACGTAAACAGGACAGTTTACGGGCAAGTGACCGTTTTGAGATCTTTTTATAAAAAAGAGAGGTTGCAAAACGGCGCATAATCTTATCAAACGAGTGTTTGATCGCTTTTTCCTTTTCTTCGATTAAGAGCCAAAACTGGTACAGTTGTTTGAGGTCGCTTTGGTAGGCGCGCACGGTATGAAGTGAGGAGTTTTTTTCAACTTCAAGAAATGCGATAAAATCTTTAATTTTACCTTTGAACATTTCTAAGTTCATGCGTTTGGTCCTCCTTGTATAATTCGAGCTTTTTCTTCAATAAATGTGTGCTAGTATAGAACCTGTTGTATAAAAAATAAACGTGATTTTTGTGCTTTATCAAGCACACGACAATAACAGTGGCACATTTGATTATGATCAGAGAAGAGATTATCAGAATTTTGGCTAAGAAGACGGTTGCGTATGTACAGCCCTTGATTAATAGCATCATCGATGAGTATGGCAAAAATCCTTACCTTATCTTGATCGGCTGTTTACTCAGTCTGCGTGCGAAGGATATTTCGACCATTCATGTTTGCAGGGACCTATTTAGTCGGGTGAAAACCCCTCAGGAGCTCTTGGCTCTTCCAGAAGATGATCTTAGGAAAATCATCTTTAAAACGGGCTTTTATCAAAATAAAGCTCGAGTACTGCGTGAGGTTTCCCGCACGATTATTGAGGCGTTTGATGGTAGGGTGCCTGACACCTATGAACAGCTTATTTCTATTAAAGGTGTAGGTCCTAAAACTGCAAATTTAGTATTAGGGATGGCGTTTGACGTGCCAAGCATCTGTGTCGACACTCATGTGCATCGTATTTCAAACCGCCTAGGGCTTATCAAGACCAAGACGGTTGAGCAGACAGAGGTTGAGCTGAAAAGGCTTTTGGATAAGAAAGATTGGATTACCTGGAATAAACTGTTGGTGATTTGGGGCCAGAATATCTGTGCACCTATCTCACCCAAGTGCAGCCAGTGCGCTATCAGCCATGTGTGTAAAAAGGTTGGAGTTACTCAAAGTAGATAAAAAAGAAAAGGCGCCTTCCATGCTCCTTGGGGAGGAGAGTGTGGGATGGAGAGGCGCCGTAAGTTTGGTTTAAAATTAAGTTTAACTTCAAAGTTTGAGTAAAAGCTTTTTAGTCGACTACTTTTCCAAGTTTGTAGCCTGTTCTTTCAACCGGTGCATCGACATGTTTTAAGCGTCTGCCGCTTCGTTTGATAGATCGGGTAAATCGACTGTCTTCTTGAGGTGTCCCCTCATATGCACTTATTTCAGCGTCAAGTTCACCAAAGAACTTGTAATCAGCAAGACTGTATGGACGAGGAAGCAATTTGTCTAATGTTTTGCGCAAGCTCTGTGCTCTCTTATAATCACGAGCGGTCCATGGGCTCTTATCAAGCAGCTTTTCGGCTTGCCTTCGTGCTATCGTAGCACGTTGAGCAGAGGTTTTAGGCGTAAAACGCTTTTTGCGAGAAGCTTGGGTTTTTTTGTGACCAGACTTCCATGACTTTACGCGTCCTTGGTTATCAGCTGTTTGTGTTACGCCTTTAGGCTGACGACGTGGACGAGCTGTTCTGCTTTTACGTGTAGACTTTGCTTTTTTAAAGCTTTCTCTTCGTGAAACACGGCGCTTTTCAAACTTAGAGCCTTCTTTGCCTTTACGATTAGATTTTGAACGAGATTTTGACCGAGCAGCTTTTTTACGACTTTTACCCGCAACTCGCTTGCGTCTCTTGCGAGCTCCCTTAGTCACCGCAGATTCTTCTTTACTATCAGCCTTGCTTGCTGGAAGCGGTGGTGGAGTAGGAATTGCAGCAGTTTCTTCTGTTTCACCAACGCTGGCATCTTCGCCGTACAAGCTACTTGTGTCGTAATCAATGTTATCTTCTTCGGCGGCAGCTTTTTTAGCAGCGCGTTCAGCTCGTTTTTCTTCGTCACTGAATAAGTTGGCAACGCCGCTTAAGTCTGTGTCATCGCTGATTGTCCCTGCATTAATATTGCTCTCAATAATTCCACCGACAAGCAGTGCGCAGAGCAGCAGCTTCTTGGATATTTTATTCATAGTTCTATCTCCTATTTTTGGTTTTTAACGACCTATTTATTTTCCTATTGTTCTTCTTCTTCGGTTCAATATGAGCATCATAAGTTTGGAGTACTTAAAAGCTTTCTTGTTATTCTTAGCCTACTAAACTTTAATTTCAAATGTAAATATTTTAAAAAAAATAATTTCACATTGAATCATGTTGAGCCGCTATGTTTCATCTAGAAAACAAAGGCGCCTGGAGTCAGCTCCCCAGGCGCCATATATTCAGTTGCTTATAGTGCTTTATTCAACTGATTGTTGAGCTTGTCGACGTGCTTGCTTTTTCTTAGTTGATTTCTTTTTAGCTGAGCCTTTACGTTTGGAGCTACGCTTGTTCGACTTTTTGCGTGAGACGCCACGTTTGGTTGATTTCTTGCGTGCTGGTCCACGACGTGTTACGCGACTACCGCGAACACGAGATTTACGTTTTGACGTTTTTTTAACGCCATAAAAGTCCTGAACTGACTGCTGTTTTTTTGGTTGACCAGCATTTTGTTGCGCAGCCGCTCGTCGCGCTGCTTTGAGTTGCGCCTGCTTAAGCAAGTAAATTTTGCGTTTACAAACACCAATTGCATCATTTTTTTGAGCGATTTTTTGTCTGTGTCGAGCAACTTTTTTCTTGATTGGAGCAACAGGCTCAATTGGAAGTACTTTTACCTCTTCAAGCTTTGTTTCTGTTTTTACAAGCTCTTTTTCTTCGGCTGCTTTAGTTTCTTCTAAGTTGGCAAGGATGTTTTGTTGCTCTTTAATTTGTGCAGCAGCATGGGCAACTTCTAAAGTTGGAACTTCATCAGTTGAGGGCTCCACCTTAAAAGGATTTTCGTTATTGAAATCTTTTCGGCATAACGGACATGTCTTATGAATGTTTTTATCGGTTTGTGCTTTAAACCAATCATCAATACATGCTTTGTGGAAAGTATGATTACAAGTTAACTGGGCACCGTCGTAATTGTTAGGTTCTATATTTTCAATGCATATTGAGCACTCTTGGGCTTCTTGAGTAAGCGGTACATCTTCTGAAGTAGCAGTAGTGGATGCGATCTCACTTTCAAGAGCTGTTTCTTCAGTTCCTAGATTTTTACCCCATCGAGATGGAAGTCTTCGACCCTTTGGCCCCATAGGGCGGGATTTTGTGAGGTGCGATAGTGCTGGAGGAAGTGGAAGTTCTGCAACTTCAACAGGCTCTACTTGGGATTCAGATGCTCTGATCATCTGATTAACCATGCTTTTTTTTTTGTCATATTCAATTTCAAGTTTCATTACTTGAAATTGCTTATTTTGAAAGTCAGTAAAGTGTTTTTTAACAGATTCTTTGAGTTTATTTATTTCTTCGTTGAGTGCGGCTATATGCCCAGTGTCACTTTCATTCATTTGAGATGCAAGGTCTCTTTCTTTTTCTTCTAATAGTGTCTTATTATTTTTATAATCGGTAAAAAGTTTTTTTTCTTCTTCTCTTGCCCTATCAAGTTCTGCTCTAATAATTCTCATTTCTGAAATTGCTTTGCTGTGGGAAGGCTCGTTTACTTCAGCCTTTAAACTATTAATAGTGAGCGTACTTCCTGCAAGCAACGAGCAGAGCAGTAGTCTCTTGAGTAACAATTTATAACGTTTATTCATAGTCTTTCTCCTTTTTTAAATAGTGCGATTTTACTTTTAATACAATACACCTGTTATATTTAGGATACCAAGAGTAATTTCAAATTGAAATAATTTAAAAAAATAATTTAAGATTTTAACTGTTTTGGTTGTATAAAAAAGAGAAGGCGCCCAGTATTTTCAGGCGCCTTGTTCAATAAGCTTTGTAAGATGCGATGTGCAAAATAACATTGCACCATTATTTTGAATTACAGATTATGACTCAGGAGCTGGTTCTGTAGATCCGTCATCTGTTGCAGCCGGTGCTTCGGCTGACGAATCGGTTTGTTCTGCTGAATCAGCTGGTGTGTCAGCTTGCGCTTCCTGAGCAGAAGCTCCACCTGCTTTGTTGCCCTTACCTTTTCGTTGAGCTCCTTTTTTGCCTCGACTCTTACCAGGGGTCATGCCAACGGTTCTTCTCGAGCCATATTTTTTTGCTCCAGGAGGAAGTTGCTGCATTTGTCGAGCTCGCAATTTTGCTAAGTTGCTTGTTGGTTGTCTTTGTATACGCATCAGTGCTCGTTTTTGTTGTGCTCGAACAAGTTGATTTCTGCGTTGGAGACGTTCTTGGGGCTTCATCTGGCTTGGATGTTTACCTCTTTGCATACCAAGAGGAGCAGCACTTTTGCTTTTTTTCCGCTTTGGAAACTTCATGCCGCCACGTTTGCCAGCTTTTTTTCCACGACGTTTTACGCGACGTTTGACCCTACGTTTACGTTTAATTTTTTTACCAGGCTGCGTTGGAGAATCCACTTCTTCGGTTATTTCTTCTTCGACAATTTCAGTGTCAGTACCAGCAGCTGGTGCTGCTGTATTTGAAGGAAGAAATCCTGTTGCTCCTGTCGTCGTTCCCATGCCAGTAGGCGCTGCTGGTGGCGCTGATGCAATCAAAGGTGCTGGTGCAGCAGGAGCTGGGGCTGATAGAGCAGCCGCTTGAGCAAGCGTTGCCGCAAAAGCCGCAGGATCTGCAGAAGCGGTCGGTGATGCGGGTGCAGGAGTCATTGCCCATGCAATACCCATAAGGACCATTGTGAGGCCAAGCGTGATCAGGAGTGCTGATCGCATATTATTCCAAGAGAACTTCATAATAGGATTCTCCCCTTATTGGGCAACGTTTTAAATAATTTATAGTGGAGTACCATGAAGCCGTTCATGATATTCCGTAAATTCATTATGCCGAACGATAATTACAAATGTAAATAATATTTAAAAATATATTGATATTTGATGTGATTCAATCTATGACATATTAATAAGCTTTGATGTTGCCGCCTGCGCGTTGGTTAGTCAACTTACAAGTGAGCAGATTATCTATGATCTTGAGCAGCAACTTGAACAGAAGATCGGAAAACTTAAGTTAAGAAATACGACAGATGTAATTAAAGAAGTATAGTTTATGGAGTGTGTTGAAAAAAGATAATGGTTGCAGTTGTATTATCGTGCTTGCTGATTGTAAGTGATGCGTCTACAAGTGCTTGTGCTATGGTTTGTGCCTGGTCAGGTGTTATTGTCTGTATATTCATATCATTTTCTTGAAGGTAGGCTAGTACAAAATTTGTTGCTGCTTTGCCGGTCATATTATCCCACAAGCCATCACTTGCAATGATAATAAACTGGTGCTCTGGCGTTAAAGAGAAGTTTTGTACGAATGGAAGAGCCGTTACGTGCGGGAAAAAGAGTGAGTCGCCAAGAGTTCGTGACAAATTTAATAAGCTTTCATAGGCTCCTCTCTCATTATCGTATTGAGCAACAATGTAAGTATTGTGATGGATTCTTCGGATGCAATTTTCTTGATTAAATGGAAAGTCTTGGTAAAAGATTTCTGTAGTAACTCTTTTTTCTAAATAAGTAGTATCAGATTTCTCAAATTGTTTGCAAAAATTTTCATTAAGAACATGATTTTCTGTGAGGACTTGTGGCGCCATTAAATTGGATACCTGAAGATACGCTTGCGAGTCACCAACGTTTGCAACAATACAGTGATCTTCGATGATCATTATCGTTGTTGCGGTTGTTCCGCTATTAAAAGTAAAATTAGGATTCTTGTTTTTTAAATCTTTATCAAATTCTTGAAATGATTCTTGAATGAGATCTGGTACGCGGTGTAAGTTGTTTGATTGGAAGAGTGACACTACTTTTGGTGCAAGTTCATTGTGTAGGTGATTTTGTGCATACTGAGCAACAAGGTGTCCCATGCGAACCTGGCCATGGCCATCGAAAATACCAAAGCAATAGACTTGTTTATCCTCAATACCAAACGTATTACTTACATATCTGTCTTGCTGGCTCGTTCGTTCACCTTGTGCACTCCATGAGCCGTGAACAAGTGAAAGAGGTGTTATCGTTGATGTAGAAAATGTGATAGCAAAAAATGCAATAAAAAATAATGATTGGTTGATCATACTGCTCTCTTCTAATTTGAGTATTAACGGTCACGGTAACGTGAATTTTTTGCGTCTTCTCAGTCAATTATCAATCATAAGGCATATTTTATCATACCAGACGGATATACCCGATCAAGAGCTTAATCTTTTTCGTTCAATTTCTCTTTAAGATCCCAGATAAATTCGAGCGCCTGTCGAGGAGTCAAATTATTGATATCAAGATTGGTGAGTTGAGCAAGGAGCTCTTGCTGTTGTGTGACTTGGAGTTCAAGATTTCTGATTGTTTGATGGAGCTGTTCTTCATCAGAATCTATCGAGGTTGTATGTGCAGCGTGATACAAAAATGATTGTTGCGTAGGTTTTTGGTGAGCTTCGCTTGTAGCTTGGAGTTGATGCAAAATGGTTTTTGCTCGCTGAGTGATTGAATGCGGCAGTCCCGCAAGCTTGGCAACATCAAGTCCAAAACTTCCGGGTGCAACTCCCGGTTCAATTTTATGCAAAAATAATAACTGGTCTCCTTTTTTGGTACTGGCCAAGTGGTAATTTTTAATGCCCGGATGCATTGCCGCAAGTTCAGTGAGCTCGTGATAATGCGTTGCAAAAAGACACTTTGCTGTAATCTGAGTAAAGATGTGTTCGATAATTGCTTGAGCCAGTGCAATGCCATCAAAGGTACTGGTGCCGCGTCCAACTTCGTCTAGAATCACCAAGCTTTTTGATGTTGCTTGCGTGCAAATAACCGCTGTTTCTTCCATCTCAACGAGGAAGGTACTTTTCCCCTGAGCAACATTATCACCTGACCCAATGCGTGTAAAAATTCGGTCAAGGATTGGTAAGCTTGCAGCTTGGGCAGGAACAAGGCTTCCACATTGTGCCATGATACAAATTAAGCCCACTTGGCGCAGATACGTTGATTTACCGCCCATATTTGGACCAGTGATGACCCAAAGTGATTCATCGATAGTCAAGTTGGTGTTATTGGGGACAAAAAGATGACCTAAGCTTTCTTCAACAACGGGATGTCGACCAGCTGAAATTATAATCTCTTGTCGGTCATTAAACTCCGGTGTGATATAACGATTGTGGTGTGCTGCAGCTGCAAAACCAAAAAGCCCATCAAGGTAGGCAATGCTTTGTGCTGCATGGCGAAGCGGAGCAAGATAGTGCGCAACTTCTAATTTAACGCGTGCAAATATGGTGGCTTCAAGTTGTTCGATTTGTGCAGTGGCTTGCAAAATTTCAACTTCAAGTGCTTTGAGCTGTTGAGAGATAAAACGCTTGCGTCCAACCATAGTTTGTTGGGCCATGAAGTCTGCAGGAACTTTGTCCAGGTTCGGATTGGTAATTTCTATGTAATAACCGGTTTGATGTGTGTAACCAATTTTTAAACTTGAAATTCCAGTACGTATTCGTTCTTGCTGTTCCAGCGCTAAAATTGCTTCATGACCATTGGTCGACAAGCCCCGAAGTCGATCAAGCTCTAAGTCAAACCCAGGCTTAATGGTGTAACTCAACGCTGTGTCATCATTAGCGCTTAATTCAAGCAACTGTACCAGCGGTGTAAAGTCAGCAATTTTTTCGGCGATTGCTTGCGCAAGCGGAACATGCGCCAATTTGCTCAGGAGCTGCTTAATTTTAGGCATGAGTGATAGTGAGTTTTTGAGCGCGCTGTAGTCGTGAAGGGTGGCACGCGTGAGTGCAATTCTGCCAATAATGCGCTCGATATCAGCAATGTTTGATAGATTATCATCAAGCTTTCTTGTGAGTTCAAAATTTGAGACAAGCTCTTTAACCACCTCTTGTCGTTGAATAATACTTGTTTTTTGCACCAGTGGGCGTGAGAGCCATTTTTTAATCGTTCGAGAACCCATCGGAGTTTTTGCGTGATCAAGTACTGAAAAGAGTGTGTTCTTTCTTCCGCCATCTTGTGTGTTATTAATGATTTCAAGATTTTTTTGTGTTGCCAAATCAAGAATTAGGTAATCATCCGGTTCATAAAATTGAATCGATTTGAACTGTTCAAGCGAAGCGCTTTGATTTCTTTTTAAATAGTGATAGAGCGTGGTGAGTGATTGTTCAAACGCCGGTTGCTGGTGAATTGTGCGGACCGCTTGCGCAGGGAATTGCTGCTCAATCCATGCTTGAGATTCTGAGCTTTTTGGTTCTTCCTCACTCTGCACATCGTTTGCTTGAATGTGTGCATCAATAAAGCTGGTACAGTAGCCCATTTTTTTGAAGTAGGTATCGAAATGTTCAATTTTTTTGAGCTTGGGCAAAATGATTTCATCGGGAAAAAAGCGGATAAGTTCCGCTTCGATGTGTCGGTATGAATCGGCAGGGACTGTCGTTGCAAAAAGTTGTGCGGTTAACAGTTCGGTAAATAAAATGCCCCAGCGGTCGGGTAGTGGATAAAAAGTGAGCAGGTACGATGCTGATTTATCGTCAAGCATGCCGGCATCGATGAGTGTTCCAGGAGTAAAAACACGTGTTATCCCCCGTTGCACAACGGTGCCCGGTTGCGGTTTGGTGAGTTGATCGCACAGTGCAACCTTAAAACCACCTCTGATCAATTTCACCAGATAATGATCAAGTGCATGAATAGGAACACCACACAGCGGAATATCAGCGCCGTTATTTTTGCCCCGCTTGGTCAAAGTGATCGCAAGAAATGCGGAAGCAATTTTTGCATCATCAAAAAAAAGCTCGTAAAAATCACCTACTTGAAAGAACAAGAGAGTATCGGTGAACTGCTGTTTTATGTCGAAGTATTGCTGCATGAGCGGGGTTAATTTTTCCGGTACTGTTTTTTCCATGGGACCTGAATTTTTAGATTAATCGAAGTTGTGACCTTTGTTTATTGCTAGAAATAAATTGACTTAAATAGGGTTTGTCATCCTCGAGAGTCCGCAGGACGAGTCGGGGATCCGTTATATCTCCTTGTTTTATAAGGAAACTTTTAATCCTGATCCCCGCCTTCGCGAGGATGACGAGTCCCTGAAAGCATTGAGTTTATCTGCAAAACAAAAAAATTTAAGCTCAATTCTTAGATCACAACTTAGCTTAATTGGGTTACATAAATTTTAATGCTCAAACATACCATGAAACCGAGCTTTGGTCATTATTTTGACTTTGTTTTTATTGGTGCGATATACTAACCGGCGAGTTGTGAGCTATCTTTTTTGAGGTGAGTAGGCAATATTTTGAGCAAGGGGAGCATCATGAATATGAAGAATATATTTTCGGTTTTGACGATAAGCTGCATGATTATAGTTTTAAATGTTGATATTTATGCTATGGATCAAGATCAATTTGGAGTATCTAAATCAAGATCATTTGGTTCTTATCCAACATCGTTTGATACATTTAAAGGCTTTAAGCCAGCATCTCCATCTCAGTTTGAATTGCAGTTTGACTTCGATAAGGATGCGGATAGTTACTGTGATGATAGTAATCAGGATGAGCAGAATAATTCGGATATTGATGATATGCGCCATGATAACCAATTTGAGCGTGCGATTTCAAGCCCTCGGTTTACTGAAGTATCTTTGGGTTTGTATAAAACAGATCGAGAGTTTTTGAGCAATCTGCTGAGATTGAGCGCTGAGTATCAAAGAATCGATCAGTTTTTTAATGACTTAAAAACTATTACCGATGAAAATCGCCAGCAATTACTAGATTTTGCGGTACAAATTTTTATTGTTGCCGTAGGCAGACTTGACAGCGTAACTCAAAATGAATGGCGAGAGGTTCTTGCAGAATTAGAACGAGAAAAAGAAAAATTAAAAAGAGAGCAAGGAAAAGTGCGGGCAATTAAAGAAAGATCGTCTCGTCCAGTAGCACCTATTTCTGATGAGCGATGGGAAAGTCAAAAAGGCCTTATGGCTCGACAGCTCAATGTGATCATGATGAAAATTTTTACAGAGCTTCAGTTAGCTCATGATGAAATACGAATTCTGATCAATCAACATCAAAGTTCTTTTGCGAGTTTTCAAAAATTAAGCTCGAGCTGGAGTAGTTGTTCTATAAAGAGCCCTTTATCCAGTGATGAGTAGTCAGTAGTTAAAAGGAAAAAGTACACGTTATGATAATTACTATCGATGGCCCGGGTGCAAGTGGTAAAAGCTCTGTGGCACAAGAAATTGCTCGAAAGCTCGGCATTCATCACTTTTCAACAGGGCTTTTGTACCGAGCTGTTGCTTATGTGGTGATGTATTTTGTGCATTCAGATAGCTCAAACAATCATGCAGTTGATATTCAAAATATCGATTTGAGCTTTGTCTCAGAAATACAATTTCGCTTTAAAGATGGGCATGGTTTAGTTTTTTTTAAAGGTATTGATATTACGGAGTTTCTTTTTGATGAAGCTTTGAGTCAGTCTGCGTCAGCATTGAGCGCATTGCCTGAAGTGAGGCATCGACTGCTTGATGTACAGCGTGCTGTTGCCAAAGATTATGATGTTATAGTTGATGGTCGTGATTGTGGCTCGGTGGTTTTTCCGGATGCTGATTTTAAATTTTTTCTGACCGCAAGCGTTGAGTCTCGTGTGCAACGGATTTTAAAAGACCCTAATCGTGCTCATGCTGGGCATGATGAGCAGTATGTAAGTGGTCAGTTGATTGCACGCGATCAACGTGATAGCACGCGTGCAATTGCCCCGTTGGTTGTTCCGCAAGATGCGGTGATCATTGATAGTTCTGATTTAACGTTTCATCAAACGGTTGATAAATTTCTAGAAATTATCACAAAAAAAGCAGGCTGATGTTCAAAATCAGCCTGTGTCATAATCCGGCTCGGTACATTGGTTATAGAATCTCTGCAGCAAGCTTAGCAAGCTCAGAGCGTTCGCTAATCTCTAAGAATACAGTTCCTGAAATTTTTTGATCTTTAAATTTTTCAGCAGTAACGGTCAGCCCGTTGCTCGTGAAATCAAGATAGGGCGAATCGATTTGGTAAGGGTCGCCTGCAAGAATAACCTTGGTTCCTTCTCCCGCTCGGCTGACAATAGTTTTTACCTCGTGCGGCGTTAAGTTTTGCACTTCATCAATGAATACAAATTGATAGGGAATTGAACGGCCGCGCATGTACGTAATTGCCTCCAGGCTCAAAATACCTTTTTGTTGAAGTCGTTCTACGGTATGAGATTCCATGTGTGGAAGTCCGCCGTGGGAATGATTGCTGTCATGCGAATGGCGGCGATCCTTTTTGCCATCTTTTGCTTTTGATTTGTTTTTGGCACCCAAGTTGTATTGCTCTTCGGCTCCTCGCATCATTTGGCTGAAGATAAACTCTAAGTTATCGTGCACCGGTTGCATCCAGTAGTGGAGTTTTTCTTGCAAATCGCCGGGCAGGTAACCAACGTCTGCACCCAATGCAACAACCGGCCTTGTTACCAAAAAGCGACGGTAAACTTTTTCATAAGCAACTTTATAAAGTCCTGCAAGCAAGGTTAAAAATGTTTTACCAGTTCCAGCTGGTCCGAGGAGCGTGATGAGCTGTACCGAGTCATCCATAAGCAGATCTAGAGCCATAAGCTGTTGAATGTTTTTTGCTTGAAAGCTTTGCATGAGCGTGATGTTCTGCACCTCTTTAAAGGTCGTATCACCTAAGTAACGGAACAAGCGATAATTGTATTGGTTACTTTCGCTTTCAAGAATAACGAACTGGTTTGGCATGAGCGTGTCGGTTGCTACAACGGTTGCAAGTCGTCGGGGGGTCATTGACCGTAAATCATTCGGAGCAACAGGAACTCGTATCCAACCTGTATAAAAATCGGAATAACTAATTGTCCCCTTTGTGTAATCTTCTGAGTCAAGCCCTAAAACATCGGCTTTGACGCGTACGTTAATATCCTTGGTAATCAGTTTGACTTCATAGCCTTCTTTTGCGATGTCCATAACGGTTTGGATGATGAGATTATCTTTGAGACTGTAGTTATTTTCTTGAGAGAAAGTGAGTTTGGGAGTGGGGTATACCTTGAGAACTGCGTTGCTATTGTGGTTGAGTTCAACGCCGACTCCAAGACATCCTTGGGTTCGGAGTTCATCCAATTTTCTGATTGCTTCTCGAGCGTTGCGGCCAAGTTCCCCTGCTTCGCGTTTGAAGGTGTCAAGCTCTTCAAGGACGACATAAGGAATCCCAACCACAGCACTTTGAAAGGCAAAAAGAGAATCAGGGTCGTGAAGTAAGACGTTTGTATCAAGAACAAAGATTTTTTTCAGCTCGCTACCTGGGTGGGTTCCTGATGCAAGAACATCTTTGCATTTGTTTGTCATGAAACTCTCCTTTGTTAGCACTACAGGAATATGACAGTTTTCATGGTATCAGCCTTGAGAGGCTTACTGCAATGAATTGAGGTTTTTGGAATTTTGAGTTCCAAGAAATAAATGCAAAATATGCAAACATGAGAGCTCTTGTTTTTGATCAGTGAAATTTTTTTAAGGGAATGGAAGAGTCGTAATTTTCAAGCTTAACCTTCATGTTTAGCCATACATTTTTGGCCATTTATATGCCTGCGAAAATTTCCACTTTTATCGATTGATAGGTAATCGCATTTTTCACAATAATTACTTGTTCTTGGATGCCCATACAAGTTGATATGCTCATGGAGCTCTTTTCTTGATTTAAATTGTCCGGTCATTCCACATTGTTCAGACCACGGACACGTTATGTGATCTCTCAAAAGATGGTCATAAAGCATATTTATGCGACCATATCCGCGTTCTTTATTGTCGTCACATTGATCATAGTCAACCAAAGGACAGTGATGCTTTTGATTAAGTTTTTTATTTGTATTCAGTTCTTTTTTATTACCTCGAGACCGAGTTTTTTCTTTTTTAAGTAAACTTTTTTGTGGTTTCCGAAGAGTTTTGCTTTGATTGTTGTTGTTGTTGTTGTTGTTGTTGTTGTTGTTGTTGTTGCTTGGAAGGAGATTGTTTACTGATAAGTCATCATCAAGTTTTTGATTGATTTCTTCATTAAACAAAGGATTCAATGGGGGAGCTATATCACTGATTTGGTCAATAAAATCTGCTGAGTCGTCTTGATTCATGACTGAATTTGCGGCCGCGTTGTTTGGTTTACATTCATATTCAAAATCGGCACTCAACTCTTCATCATCAAGATTCATTACTCCAAAGACTAGATTATGTTTTGAGCAACCAGACATATGATTATCCAGGTCGCGTTGATTGTTTGTATGGAAAATACAACAAATAGAACAACTGAATACGACTTGAGGGTTCTGTATTTGTTGTGAGCAATTGTTCGTTGGAAGCAATTGCTGAGCATTTGAATAATTATCGTGCGTTTGCCAAGAGAGATAATTATTATTTTGAGGAAGTTGATTGTGTGGTGACTGCTCGATTATCTCCAGCACATTATCTGGATCAACTTGAGGTGTTTGCGGAATAGAGAAATTATTCTGGTTATAAATGTTATCGTTATTGAAAAATTGTTGTGGTAAAGGATTGGGTTGAATTTTTGGCAGAGCATTACTCTGGGTCACTTGGCGCGGGAGTATGAGTAGCCGATTGAGTTGATTTCTATGGTTGAATTTACATTTGTTTACATGATTGCAATAATATTTTTTTTTTAAGTTAGCTACAATAAAGTCATTGCAAAAACTGCAAGCAAAGCTTGTTTTGCCATGATATTCATAAGTGTGGCTTGCAAGTGTATGGACATCATTCGGGTTTGTTGGAATAAAAGTGCACCATGGGCAAGCTCTATGATAAAATATTACATGAGCATCGAGTGCTTCTTGCGTGCTAAAGCCCATTTTTCTATTATTGAAGCATCGATCTTTATTAATGATGTGCATTTGCTGTTTTAGTTTCCCCTTATAAGGGCAATCGAAGATAATCTTTTTTTTCTTTGCAGAATTGTCGGTCTGATCAATTGGATTATCATTATGTCGCTTCATGGGAGAAGCAGTATCGAATTGGCAGATGAGTGCCAGAGTCAATGCGATTTTCAAGAAAATATTGATTTTTTTGTTTAATAACATGAGAACCCCGCTTTTTTCATTTAAAATACAGTTTCATATCAATCTATCATAAATATTCAATCTGTCAATATTGTATTAATTATGTTGAAAATTGAATGATTTAAATAAGGAGAGATTCTTTTTTTAAATTAGGCAGGTCTCTATTTAGAGGACACATTTGAATAGTTTTTGCTCTTTGTGCTCGAATTTTATATAATAAGATTGTTAGTTGACCTATACAATGGCGTTTAACTAAGGATGTTATGAACGCGCTCTGCTTCAAATTATCTGCACGTGAGTGTGATGCTCAATTCCTTATGCGTTGCATGATTGCAACGACCATTTCTTCGATAATCACGACTACGACTGCCTAAGGGCAGTATCTTTTTATTCTCAACCAATTATTTTTATGTATGTTTCTCTCCTGCAAAAGAGCAGTGGGGTATAAAATTTTCACGACTCTGCTATAGTTTGGCTGAGTTTACTGAAAGGATTAATCGTGAACGATAATAATTATTTGCACAATCTGCGCCATTCTGCAGCGCATTTGCTTGCACAAGCGGTTCTGGGGTTGTTTCCAGGAACAAAGCTTACTATCGGTCCGGTGACCGAGTACGGTTTTTTTTATGACTTTTTACCGTTAAAAAATTTTAAAGAAGATGACTTGACTGTTATCGAAAAACGAATGCGCGAGCTTGCCAAGAAAAATTACAAAATTACTGGCGGTCAAATTCCTAAAGACCAGGCTCGGCCGATGTTTAAAGATAATCAATTCAAACTTGAATTGATTGATGGTATTGCTGATGAAACCGTTGGTGTTTATCATCAAGGCGATTTTTATGACCTCTGTAAAGGTGGTCATGTTGATGCAATCGGTGAAATTAAGTTTTTTAAACTGACTGCAATTTCCGGTTCATACTGGCGAGCAAATCGCGACGGTATCGCGCTGCAGCGTATCAGTGGAGTCGCATTTGAAACTCAAGAAGCAATGGACGCTTATTTTAAGCGTATTGAAGAGGCTGAGTTGTATGACCATCGCAAGCTTGGTAAACAACTTGAACTCTTCTCATTTCACGATGTTTCTCCCGGTGTTCCATTTTTTCATCACAAGGGTTTGATTGTCTATCATAAACTTATTGATTTGATGCGTAAGCTTCGTGGTTCACTGTATCAAGAGATTAAAACTCCTTTTATCTTGAATGAATCGCTCTGGCATACTTCGGGTCATTATGATAACTATCGTGAAAATATGTTTTTCACCAGTACCGAAGACGTCCCGTTTTGTGTTAAGCCGATGAACTGTCCCGGGGCAATTTTGCATTATCAAGAGCGGCCTCGTTCATACAAAGAACTTCCACTTCGCCTTGCAGAGTTTGGCTTTGTGCATCGTCGTGAGCTTTCTGGTGTACTCCATGGTTTATTTAGAGTGCGTGGCTTTACACAAGATGATTCACATACTTTTTGTACTGTTGATCAAATTGGCGATGCGGTAAAATTGGTTCTTGAACGTGTTGATAAAATATACAAGAAATTTGGATTCAGCTCTATTAAGTACTTTTTATCGACTCGCCCAGAAAAGTCGATGGGGAGCGGTTCAGAGGTTTGGGAAAAAGCAACAGCAGTGTTGCGTAACACTTTTGAAGAAATGGGAATTGCATACGAAGTTGATGAGGGCGGTGGAGCTTTTTATGGTCCCAAAATTGATATCAAAATTCTTGATGCAATGGGACGTGAGTGGCAATGTGGAACCTGTCAAATTGACTTTATTCAACCGGAAAATTTCAAGCTTGAGTATATTGATGCTGATCAATCGCGTAAACGTCCAGTCATTATGCACGTTGCAATTTATGGATCAATTGAGCGCTTTTTGGGAATTTTGCTTGAGCATTTTAAAGGGCATCTGCCCTTCTGGTTGGCTCCGGTCCAAGTACGTGTGCTCAAAATTACCGATCACCAGGCCGATTATTCACGCCGTGTAGCAGACCAAATTACCGCTGCGGGGCTGCGTATGGAGCTTGACGAAACAGGCGATCAGATTTCCGCACAAATTCGCCGTGCACAAGTGGACAAAGTTCCGTGGATGATTGTTCTTGGAAAAAAAGAGCAAGAACAAAATACTGTGACTTTGCGTCTTGCTGATGGCACTCAAGAGTTTGGGTTGACGCTTGAAGCGGTGCTTGCACGAGCCGCTGATTTGAACAAGTGTGAATAGTGCTTGTGAATCGCTTACTTGAAAAAAAATGAGATTTAAAAAGGGCTTGCATATGCAGGCCCTTGAGATTTGGAGCTCTGGATGAAAAACATAAAAAAATTTATAAGCGTTATCAGTATAACAGGTTTATTAATCGGTATCATTTGCATGAACAGATGCTCAGCCAAGAAAACAATTATCGTTTGGCATGCAATGGATTCGGTATTGGGAAAAATTTTTAATGAAATTGTTGATGATTACAATAAAACATCTTTGAATATAGAAATCAAACCAGTGTTTAAGGGAACCTATGACCAGACCTTAGATGCTGTTATCAACCAAGACTCTGATTCAGAAGAAAAAGAGGCTCGGCCTCATATTGCTCAGATTTATGAAATGGGTACGCGTGTTATGCATCAAGAGCAGCAAAAGAGGGCACTGTTTAAAAGTCTTCCTGATGTCATGAAGACTATAGGTGCTAAGCTCGATGATTCTTTATTCTTGCCGACTATTGCTCAGTTTTACAGGGCACGGGCAACAGAGCTTTGTTCTCTGCCGTTTAACGCTTCAACAGTTATTCTTTTTTATAACAAAACAAAATTTGATGAACTTGGACTCGTGCCACCAACTACATGGGAACTCTTTCAAGATATTGCAAAGAGCTTAAAAGAACATGGCGCTCAAAATGTTTTGGGAGCAGGGTGGTTACACGGCCATTTTATAGACCAATCTGCAGCATGGCATAATCAAGCAATTGCTACGCAGGGTAATGGAGTTGATGGTGATGATGCACAGCTGTGCTTAAATTCTCCATTTTTTAATCGACATTTTTCTGCCTTGCATACGTGGTACCAAAATGGTTGGTTAACCCTTAAGAGTGCTTCAGATGTAGAGAAAGCGTTTGTAAATCAAGAGATAGTTATGTTGCTTCAGGGTTCAAATCGGCTTCCGATTATCCAGGCTATGTTGCACGATTCTTTCGAAGTGGGAGTTGCTGCTTTGCCTTACTGGAGCTGTGAAGTTGAAAAGCCCTATAACACTATTGCTGGTGGGGCATCATTTTGGGCTTTGGATGGATACGACCAAGAAACCTATCAGGCAATAGCCCATTTTTTCCAGTATCTTATTTCAGTTGATACCCAGATGAAATGGCATCAACAGTCTGGCTATATTCCGGTTATTCAAGCGGCACATCAAGCAATAAGGTCTAATTCTTTTCTCTATAAAAGTGCTCTTGCACAACAGGCTGCTTTAGTTGCCATTGAATCACTTTTGAGCCAATCACAAGAATTTTCGCGTGGAATTTTATTACCAAAATTTCCTGAAATTCGTAAAATTATGCTTGACGAAATGAGTGCTGCGATTCGTGGGGACAAACCTGTTCGGGATGCTCTTGAGACAATTGACTTGCTGAGCAATAGGTGCATAGGGATCTAATGAATTGTGTTGTTACATTGTTATCAATATCTGGTTGTTTAATCGGCTTTGCGCCGGTTTTTACCATGAACGGATCGTATCAATCATTATTAGAACAATCGGTAAAGAAATTGGCATTTAAGAAATCTGTTACTTACTGTCAGATGCCTTTGCATCACGCTCAAATTCATTATGCTTCGAGTGCATACAATAATAATCAGCAGCCATTTCTAGAATTTCGACTGAGTGATGCTGTGTGTGAGGCTTGCCGTATCGGTTTCAGCATAAAAGAAAAGGCATGGGACCATTCAATACATATGCATTTAAAATGTCCTTGGTGCACGATTCCTTCATTTGGTAAGGTTTCAATCAGAGATGATAGAACTCGTTTTATAATCCATGTTCAAAGGAGCCACGCTGAACATGGTATTTTTATTTGTAGTAAGTGCCCATTCATAACGACTACTCGAGCTGAATTGCATGTATGTAATTCATTAAATTATGATGATGGCAGTCATGACAGTTGTGATGATATTCTTTTGTGTTGTAAGTATTGTCGTCTTTTTGAAGCTCAGGATGTTGATATATTCAGGGAACACGAAGAAATCTGCTCTTTTTTGCAAGACTTTGTTCATGAAGAATAACGATCCGTGTCGATCATTGTTCACTATATCCAAGATATTTTGTATTCAGGTTTAATTGAGGCAATCGCAAGAACTATTCCTGAATCAAGGCTTGTTGTTATATTGGGCAAATCTTACCAAACTTGACAGATTGAAAATTTAATAATAAGCTCTATTTTTATAAGTTCAGTTTTAGACTTAAAAAATGGAGGTCTTATGAAAACTCATGATGTTATTAAATTATTATCTCTTTTTGCGATATTCCTTGGCTTTACGTTCCTGTTGCCCATGAAGCGATCAAATAATGATCAATTTAAAGCGCCACAACCAAAGAAGGTTATTCAAATCGACCTGGATTTGTGCTGTCCTTTTGATTTCTGCCCAAATAGCAGTAATCCGCTTCCTAGTGATCATATGTTGAAATTACACTTAGCATCTAAGCACAATGTTTGTCCATATTGTCCCGATTTAGAGGTTTTTGCTTCGCGTGATCAACTAAGAGCCCATTGTTGGGAAAAATATGTAAAGTCTATTAATCCTATTCAGAACTCAGTAAGTAATATTATGCACCAGATGCAACCGCATACGGTGAATGTTTATAATAACTTGAATAATAACATTTATATGAATGTTCCTCATTATCAACCACAGCCAGTTCAGGTGACTTTGTCATGTGGTGTTGCTCCATTGGCAAGTTATAGCACTAATGCTAGAACTGAAAGCCAAGTTGTTCCCGCAAATAATAACAATAACAATAATAATAATATTTTGTATTGCCAGTATTGCGATGATTTTTCAACGTATGATGTTGCAGCCTTACACGAGCATGAGGACAATTGTCTTTGCCTGCAAGATTTAGCACGCGGAAATTGGTAATACCGCTTCAGTTGATTGAATAATCGGTGTTAAGAAAAAAATGGAATAAGTTTATTGTGCTTCAAGCTTGAATGATTGGATTCGTTTTAGTGGATGTAGGCAATGGAGGTCTTATGAAAACTCATGATGTCATCAAATTACTCTCTTTTTCTCTCATGTTACTTGGTTTTTCATCACTTTTTTCAATGAAAAGAACAAATAATGATCAATTTGAACAACCAGAAGCGAAGAGGGTTCTTCACAGTGATTTAGACGACTTATGCTGCTCGTTTACAAATTGCGATAGGAATCATGAGCCTTTTACTCATGAATTGAATTTAAGATCTCATTTGATGACGCAGCATAACGTTTGCTGGTATTGTCCCGATTTAGGGCCATTTGCTTCACGTGCCCAGCTTGTACAGCATTGCAAAGATATGCAGCACGAGCGTACTTTTTGCCAGTATTGTGAAAATCATGTGACAAAATGTCCTCATAATTTAGCAACTCATGAACGTAATTGCCTCATCAGGCTTGAGCGAAAGAAATATTCATTGAGAAGAGATCAATTATTTCCAAAGGATTTGAAATGTCCATTCTGCGGTAAAGATTGTAATCGAAAAAGTAACAAATTTATCAGTATGAATTCACTGAAAAGTCATCTAGTGACTAAGCATTACATTTGTTTAAAGTGTCCAAGCTTGCCTCAGTTTGAATCAATCAAGGACTTTATTGAGCATTGCATAATCGCTTCGAATTCTGAGCATGAAATTTATTGTCAGTATTGTAAAAATTTTATCTATCCCGAAAAAAAATATTTAAAAAATCATAAAAAATTATGTTTGTCTCGGCAAGGATCCAATAGCGATTCTGTGCCTGAGGTCTGTAATAGTTCTGATAATGAGCAACCTTTCGGTGTGCCAACTTTTAACAATATAAATAATAATATTAATATTCATCTGTCGATTAATGCTCCTGCTGTGTATGTTTTACCCGAGCAAGGAGTACCTTTTGTTTACCATCAAGTGCCGACTCGTTATCCCGTTATGCAGTTTCAGGAATTTGATCAACAAAATAACCAAAATCAATATTATCAACCACGACATTATCCGACTCAAAGTTTTCAATCACAACCGCTACCCTACCAATCGCATCAAAAACCGTTAGTACCCGGCCAAAGGACTTTGTTGTGTGATGTTGCTCCATTAGTAAGTTGTAATATTGATACCAGAGTTGATAATCAAACAGTTGCCTCAAATAATAACAGTAACAATAATGTTATTTTATACTGTCAGTATTGTCATGAGTTTCAAAATCATGACGCTGCTATCTTACAAGCACACGAAGAACATTGTCTTTACCTGCAAGATTTATTGCGTGGAAAGTGGTAATACTGCTTCAGTTTGAATTTAATTTCAAAAAACAGGCCTCTCTGTCGAGATGTTTGCGACATTAAAGTTATGTCGCAATTGACAGTATCTGCTGCACGCCCTAGAATGAAAATAGGGATGTGAACAAAGCTGGCGCGATAGATTAAGAGGTGTTTGATGAACCAACCTGCATTAAGCGAATGTCAAAAGACTTCGCAGGTATACCGATCAAAAAGTGAAGAAATAAAACAACAGATGCAGGAGCTTTGTCATAACGACTTCAAAGCGATGATTAATCGCTACATTTCTGCGCTTACGCAGCAACTGAGTCAAGCATCATGGTTTGATGCGCAAATGCCAGCAGCGCAATTTTTAATGCCAGATCTTGCAAGCTATGCCATAGCTGGGCAGCACGATTCAAGTTCTCACTTTACCCCCTTTATACAAAAATTGGTCGTGAAGCCAGATTCAAAAGTTATTGTTATTGGCGATCTGCATGGAGATTTAGATGCCTTGCTTGCAATATTACAAGAGCTTGAGCAGACCGGATATCTAGACGACCAATTCCGCTTCATTCGTGACGATGTTTATTTTGTTTTTCTTGGCGATTACATTAATCGTGGTGTTAACAGCATTGGCGTGGTTTATTTACTGTGCAAGTTGTTTGTTACCAACCCAGGTCGCGTTGTGATGCTTCGTGGAAACCACGAGTATGCATTGACTTCAAAAAATTTCCAAAAGCGTTTCTTTCAAGCGCAAGCTGATGGCCAAGATTATCCTGCACAAAAAACATTTTTATGTGAGCTTGAGCAGCGGTTTTCTGATTATAAATACCCCGATTTGCTCTATTGGTTTGATTATCTGCCTTTGGCACTCTATCTGGGGACACCTGATCAGAGCGGTCGCATAAATTTTGTTAAGCTGTGTCATGCTGGTCTTGAAGTTGGTTACAATCCACAAAGTTTTTTATCAAGTAGTTCTTCTTTTTGCTTACTTACTACGTTTGATCGCTACGCTGGGCTTGAGTCTCTTAAGCAACAACTTGTTGATTCATCATTTATTGGTGATGTACAAAAGGCTTTTGATTATTGTGCTTCACAGGAAGCTACGGGCTTTGAAAAGCATTTTCAGGTCGCGGAGCCAGTTAATCTTGCTTCTGATATCAGCGCTTATCAAATGCGCATTGGCATGCAGTGGAACAATTTTTTAACGGACGATCAGGGGCAGCCTGAGTTTGCATTTTCAGCCGGACGTCGTAGGCTCTATCTTGGCAAACGTGCTACCCAAAATCTTTTAAAACAGCGTTCAAATGATCTGGTTGCAGTACATGCGATTATGCGTGGGCATCAGCACTTGGATGAAAAAATTGATGCGTTGCAGGTGGACAGTCCAATGCTTTCACTCATCAGAAAGCAGGCAGGTGTTGTTCGGCAATGGGACGGAGCTGTTTATACGCTTGGTGCTTCAGATCATATTACCGGTTATCATTCGTTTGTTATGCTTCACGTTAAAAGTGATTTGAGTAAATGGAATGCCCGTCATTATTTTAAAAAGCCTCAAGCTGATAACTTTTGTATGCGAGCATATCCATTTTTAGGGTAAGTAGCGCGAACTCGATAATGTTTAAAAAGAATACGATTTTCTATGAGCGAGTTAAAGTCTCAAATACAGAGGGATGCAATAGTTGCATATGCTATAATTTTTTCTTGCAATTCAAAAGAACAAAATTCAATTCCCTTAAAAAGAGGTTTTTTTTGCAAGCTGTTCAGTCCCTTAATTTCAACTAATTCAGGCATATGACTCATAATTTCTATTTCCTCCACCCCTGACAGACTAACATCAATTGTTTTTAATTGATTCATTTTGCCTGAAAGCTTTATCTTTTTTAAGTTATTTGTCTTATGCAGATCAAGATTTTCAATATTTTTACAATTATCTAAACCATCTATTTGTTCAATTACTGACCAAGAAAGATTAATTGATTTTAATTGATTCATCTGTGGTGAGAGCTTTAATATCTTTAAATTTTTTGAACATATTAAGCTAATATTTTCAAGGCTTGGGCAATTCTCTAGGCCTATTATTTCTTCAACAGACGAGCAAGAAAGATCAATCTGCTTCAAATTATTCATACCACAAGGCAGTTTTAGTATTTTTACATTTATACCGTTCAGGTTAAGATTTTGAAGATTTGGGCAATTCTCTAGACCTTGTATCTCTTCAACCTGTGTTCCTGAAAGATCAATGGTTTTTAATAGACTCATCTGAGATAGCAGTTCAATATGTCTTAGATTTTTTGCAGTCATCACAATAAGCTCTTCAAGATTCGGACAATTTTCTAGGCCTTCTATTTTTTGAATTTCCGACCCAGAAAGATTAATTTTTTTTATTACTTCATTTAGTTCAGAAATTCTAAAAATAAATGAATCTTTTTTTAATCCAGAAAAAGATTCAACTCCTGAAAAAAATGTTAAAAGTACCGCAGCATCTTCATCAAGTATCTCACCGTTAATATATTTAACTTCATGCTTAAAAATTTCTTGGCATCTACCCTGATTACGCAACAATTGTTTGAATTGTTTGATGACTGGCTGAATCCTCTTGGCCATGTATACATCAGACCACAAAAAGCTTTGGAGTAAGTTCTTCAAATACATTCCAACAGAATTTTCTAAAACAAGTTTTTGCTCTAAAAGTATGCATAAGTTTTCAAGTGCTTTGATAATTTCAGCGCTATCATTAATTGGTAGATTAAAAAGCTTATAAATTGGTATTGATATTGCATCATGCAACCTTTTATTTAATAAACAAACCGATTCACAAACAGTTGCATTAAAATCATATATTTCTTCTTTGATTGCTTGATAAAGATCATTAGGAAATTGTTCTTCTTTTTTTACTATCTTTATTGAATTAAATTTTGCATGAGAACTCATAACATCTACGACAAACTCAACGGACTTATCGACCGTTATTGTAATTATACAAGAACAATCGATCTGACCACCCTCAAGCCGCTTGAAGTGTTCTACATTCGCAACGTTTATTACACATTTTTTTTGGGGACTCAATACATGAAATAGTTTTTGTAGAGAATCTTTTACCCATTGAGAAGTTGCTTGAACAAATTGCACATCATCTTGATACACTGGCTTTGGTGCAAGATCTAAGACAAAGATAGTATTTACAAGAGATAGAATATTAATAATTCCGGAATCAAGTTCGTTATAATTTTTCAGATAGGCATCATTATATTTTCTGCAATAGCGCACATTGTCAACACCCGCAACCACTTTATTCCATGCATTACGAATTGACCTCTCTCCTGAATTTGCTTTGTGTGGAGTCTGAAGTGCATAAAAATTTTCTATGTTTTTCAGGTACGGTGAGCCTTGCATATGAACTCTGAGCTTCTCAAGATCAAAGCTTTGGATTTTATCTGAATATAAAGCTAAGTTGCACAAATGGCGTACGGTTGTTTCAACACAATCGGGAAATTGGTGATTATCAATTAATTCATCATCTGTACGATTGTACATATCAACCAAGCCGTTATTAATAGGCAGCTTTGTGTCTGAGTAAGGGGTAATGTTTAGTAATGCATCTTTGGATAATAATACCCACACGTCATCCAGCGAAAGATCGCTTGGTCCGTTTTGTGCTTTAAGCAGAACTTCATTTACATCATCCTGTGTTATAAGTGTGCTCTGTGCATTATCAACCATCTCACTATCAGAGCTACTTGACAAGCATGATTCATATGGTTTAAATAACGCATCTTTATTAACAATTGAATCGTCCAAATTTTCTAATAACTCTGGGATATCATCTGCTCCAAACTTTAAACAAAAAAATGCATTTAAGAGTTGCTCAGATTGGTATTTTGGATATAAATTTTGTGGATACCAGTCGAGACGCTCTTCACGCTCAATGATTTTAAAGAGAAAATAAATCAGTTTTTTGAATTGTTCATTTTCTTTAATATCAAAAGTGAAAGTTTCTAAAAAATCTTGAAAATAAAGATCATCTGAAAATCTATCAAATAAAGCTAAAAAATCTTGAATTGATTTTTTTTTGCTATGATAAAATATATTCGAAAGTTTATTTCCTTTTTTCTCAGAGCTTTTCTTATTCCAATACTGAGACTGAGGTGTTTCTTTTTTGTAAAACAATCTATGATTTTGTGCATGTTGCTCTATATCTCGTATTCTCTTACAAAAATTCAAGAGATTGGCAATATCAGCCACTTTCAAATATCGACCAATATTCTTTAGTGAACTTGTTTCAGGAGTTAACTGTCCTGTTGGTGATGGAAATAGCACGCGTGCAAGTGCAACCACTGGATCACCATCAGGTGCTTTATCATTAATCCACTTGCGCTTACCATCGGTCTCAAACCCGGGCTGGACACCGTACATCCGTATTGTTTCTACTAATCCAATTTTAAGAGCAACTTGCCCCAAATTTGGCGCATATACTTCCATACCTGGTCTAAAGCAACCAAGTACTCTTTTAAATACGAGTGGGTTTATAGTGCTATGCACCACGCTGCTGGTTACCAGCACAACACCAACAAAACTTAAAAATAGTTGTGATATAAATTGCATAGCTTCCCATCAAAGTTTTATTAAATTCTTTTAAATAACGCGAACTTGATAATTTAAAGCCATAGGGGAGCATATTTTTTTAATTATTGAGCTTGCGTTAAACATTACGTCGTTTTCTTAAAGAATCGATAAAACATCAACTTAGCGACTTCCATGCCCATGACATAGGCAACCGCTATGCCAAAAGTCCAACGTAGCTGCACAAACGTTGGTGGGACGAAGTGGAAAAAATGAGCACCAAAACTTGTATACGGTAACCACAGTGTCAGGAGCAGCGATGCTGTTGACATGATGATGAGTGGGTTGGATGGTCGAGCTGCGGTGAGCATAAACATTTTTGTTCTGATTGAGTAGAAGAACAATAGCCCAGTAAAAATGCAGTACATAAACCAGTTGGTGCGCAAAATTTCTGGTTCTGCGTGATAAAATCGCGACAAAAACATCAGATCAAAAATCGTGCTAAAAATTCCTAAAAAGACTGCAAGCCATGCCACTTCATGCAAGCGATCGCGTTTGGGACGCTTTAATTCTGCAGCATCGGTATTATCAGTTGCGATTGAAATAAGCGGAAAGTCAGTCAGCAGATTAATAAGCAGAAGCTGAATGGGCAGCATCGGTAGATAATCAATGAGCAGCGAAACAAAGGCGATGGTATAAAAGTTACTAAAATTTGAGGTTACCATGCCCCGCAGATATTTGAACGAATTTTCCATCACGCGTCGCCCTTCGGCGATGCCATCGACAATGGTGTTCAAGCTTTTACGTAACAAGATAATGTCTGCTGCATCTTTAGCAACATCGGTACTGTTGTGTACTGCAATCCCAATATGCGCGGCTTTAAGCGCGGGGGCGTCATTAATTCCTTCACCTAAAAATCCAACATTGTGTGTCTTTTGTAAAATTTCGATGATCTGAAATTTTTGATCAGGTAAGATACGAGCAAATACCGCCGTATTTTCGCATACATTCATTTTATCTTCGTAAGATAATGCATCAAATTGTTGACCGGTTACCACCTCATCAGGTGAATGCACAAGGCCAACCGCTTTGCCAACGGCTGCGGCAACGCCTACCGCATCGCCGGTAATGAGCTTGATTGCAACACCAAGATGCTGTGCCTTGGTAAGTGCCTCAAGAGCTGTTGGTTTTACGGGGTCTTCAAAAGCAATGAGCCCTGCAAGGGAAAAATCTTTTACACCTTCAAGTGATTCTAATTTTGTAACTCCTGGGGCCTGTTTGACCACAAGTCCAATAATGCGCCGGCCAATAACACCTTGGTCTTGTGCCCAGGCATCAGTTTTTTTAAGTAGAGAACTATCTTCTTTTTCGCAGTGTTGTGTCACAAATTCAAGTGCCCCGCGCACAATAATAAGCGTTTGTGTGCTGTCGGTAACAAGTGCTGCGTTATAACGAGCTTTGTGGTCAAAAGGAAGTCGATCAATTATTTTAAAGCTCTTTAATTTTTCTTTCATCTGAGCCGGAAGGTGATTTAAAATTGCAAGATCAAAAGAGTTAATCGACTGTTCATCATTGAGAATATGTTCTTCACAGGTAAGTCCTGCATACAAGAGCGTTGAGCCAGGATCATCGGCGTACACATCCACCACATCGAGTTGATTTTTGGTTATGGTTCCCGTTTTATCGCTGCATAAAATATCGATGCCGCCAAGATCTTCAATCGCAGAGAGTCTTTTAACAACGACATTTTTTTGAGCCATGCGTCGCGCTCCAAATGAGAGCGCAAAGGTGATGACCAGGGGAAGTGCTTCTGGGATAATGCTTACCGAAAGAGCAATTGCAAAAAGTGCGAGTTCAAAAATAGAAATCGGTGTTCCTTTGATCAAGAGATGACCAAAAAAAATACAGCCAATGGTTGCCACAACAAAGAACATAACAAATCGGCTAAAGGTATTTATCTCTTGAGCAAAAATGCTTCGTCTGGTGATTGCAGTGCTGAGGTAAGCAATGCTGCCAAATTGAGTGTTACTTGCTGTTCCAATGACTATAGCTTGCGCGGTGCCACTGGTCATCATGCTGCCGCATAGTCCAATTGTTGCTGGTGAAGTTGTTTGGCCAGTTTCTTCGAGTTCGTGTGTTTTGTGTACGGGGGCCGACTCTCCGGTAAGTGCCGATTCATCAATCCAGACATGCTCGGTTTGTAAAAAACGAACATCAGCCGGGATTGCCCGTCCTGCGGTGAGTATAACAATATCACCCGGCACAAGCGATTCGGTTGGCACGGCAATAACCACACCATTACGCAGAACTTGTGTGTTCGTTGTTAAATATTTTTTGAGCAATGAGATTGTTTTTTCGGCATAAAATTCTTGATAAAAGCCCAGTGTTGCAGAGAGGACAACAAACAGGAGAATGAGTACCGTGTTCCAAGGATCTTGCAAAAAGAATGAAAGAAGTGCTGCGCCCATCAACATATACATGAAGGGCGATTCAAATTGCCGTACAAGAATTTGCCACCACGTAGTTTCTTGGGCTGTAATGGTGTTAAGCCCGTATTTTTTTTGTCGCAGTGCGACCTCTTGGTCAGAAAGTCCCTGTTCTTTTGATGTTGCAAATTCTTGTAACAACTCATGCTCACTTTGTTGTGCGCGCATTTCTAGTTTCATACGATTACTCCCCATGTATATTTTTATGCTAAAAGGGCTTTAAGACCCGGTAAATCTTCTTCCGGATTTTGAGCAGCTAAGTACGCCAGTGTGGCGCCCCCGCCTGTTGAAAGATAATCCATTTGATCCGTAAGTCCGTACTGAAATGTTGCAGCTACGGCATCGCCACCACCGATAACGGTGTAGGCGGGTGATGATGCAATAGCGTTAAAAACAGCGTGAGTGCCGCCGGTGTATGCTGCTTCTTCGTAGATTCCCATGGTGCCATTTGCAAAGATAGTACCTGCTTGTGCAACCAGTTCACTAAAGTGAGTAATTGTTTGTGGACCGATATCGGCACACAGTGCCTGCGCTGGCACTTGGTCTATGGTGCAGATGCGAGCAGGTGTGCTGATAGCATTGTTAACAACTAAAAAATCGCTTGGTAATGCAAGTGTGATCTCAAATTCTTGTGCAAGCTTAAGTGCTTTTTTTGCATGAACAAGAGCGTCGGTTGTTGAGTTTGCAGGTGGATGCATTTTTCCTTGTGCTGCTAAAAGCATTTGTCCAACAAGGCCACCTGCAATAAGCACTGCAATGCGGCGTTTTTTCTCTTGACGAGCACATTGTTCGATCATGCCAATTTTATCTTCAAGTTTGCTTCCCCCCAGCACCATGACAAAGGGTTGTTCGGGTTTTTCTCGAATATTCGCAAGCTCATGCATCTCTTTTTCAACCAAAAGCCCGCAGGCTCGGCGTTGGGGGTAAAACTGTTCGGCGAGCAGCGTGAGTGAGGTGTCGGCTCGATGAATAACGCCAAATGCATCGTTGATATACAGATCTCCCAGGCGCGCTAGAAGCTGAGCAAAATTGATATTGACGTGCTTTTCGCCACTAAAAAATCGGAGATTTTCGACAAGTAAAATATGGCTGTGATGTGTGTGCGTTTTGGCAATTGCTTGCATTAAATCAATTTCGTAATCAACTTTGTATCCTTGTTTTTCAAGCCAAGGGACGACAATGCGCGTTGAGAGGTTTTCATCAAATTTATTATCCTTTGGTCGTCCTAAGTGTGTAAGTAAAATAACTTTACCGCCGTGTTCTTGAATGTAATTAATAGTAGGAAGAGTTGCTTTAAGACGGTAGTCATGAACAAATTGTTTATTTTTAATGGGCGCATTTAAGTCAGCACGCAGGAGAACCCGCTTGCCTTTGAGCGAGAGCGATTTAATGAATGGAATCATAGAAAGTACTCTTTCATTAATTTATTTTTTAGTCATTTGAGCAACAACGCGAAAAATTAATCCGAGTATATTAAAGAATCTACGTTTTTTATCTTTTTTCGTTTGAGAGCTCATGATGTCACATGCTTGGCTGAGGCCATCAAAGAGCAGGTCTGTTTGGAATTTTTTGGTTTCTAGGTCATGAATAATATCAGCTACTTGGTCATTATTATTTGAAATGGAGGGATTTTTGAATTGTGCATACGCATAGTTAAGAAGGTCTTGCTGGGTCAGCTTATTATCGCTAACGTTCGTTTTATTATTTCTTTGAGCGTGATTCCTTTGGCGGCGTATTTTTTTTAGATTATTTTTTTGATTACCATATGTAATCATTTTCTGGAGCATCTGTACGTGTGCGTCGATGTTGTTATTGGATAATGCAATGGTTGGTGAAAGACTCAGCAAGAGCGAGATAGTAACTATTGATAAAAGCATTAAGCAGCCCCCTGCGCAAGTAATGTTATTGTTATCTAATAACATTGTTTTATATCTTAAATGGGTAAAGCATGTAAATGAATTGAATGATTCTAATAAGTTATGCCCGCCTTGAAATAGGGTTATTAGGCGAATATTTATTGCTTGAAATTTTATAGAGGTCATGCTAATTTGTGCCAGCTTTTACTGTGTTAAAAGTTTAATAACCTTGTTAAAACCGTAATAAACTATCTAATATGAGGAATTCTATGAACATTGTTTTTGGTCTTATGATGCTATTGTCTCTTGCGCCTTTTGGGTTTCTGAGTGGAAATGATGATGTGGTGGCTCCTGAGTATTACGCTACGGGTACACTTGGAGTGAAGAAATGTACTGAAGTACTCAAGCTTTTGAGTAAGCTACGTGCCCTTGGTGCAGATCAAGAATGCAACCAAGAAGAGTATCTATCAATAAAGCGTGCGCTTAAACAGCATGGAATTGATGTTGCTGTTGTTGAAGCAATGTTTAAAATTGATGCGCTTGTTATTAAGACTGAAGATCATGGAATTTTTCTGGTAGAAAAAAAATACGACGCAACATTGCAAGATTATTACATTAAAGGTAACAAGGTTCTTGTTTTACCGGTTAAGGCTGGTGAAATTAGTGATATGTTTGTGGATTTAAAATATTGCTATGAGCAGGAAACGATTCTTAAAAGAGAACAAGATAAACTTGCTGAGCTCACAAAACAATGTCAGATACTTGAGCGTATTAGTAAAGCTCTTGAAGATCAACTTACAGGCTATTCAGCTTAATTAACGACATTATTGAGTTATTTGACTTATTATAGTGGGTCAATGTTTCAAATTGAAACATTGACCCACTACCCCATTTGACTATGCTCTTTTCATTGATTATTCTAATAGATAATAATATTTATTGGAAATTTGGTTTATATGGAAGATATGGGGGTTATCATGGTTAAATTATTTTCACGTACGTTATTATTACTCGGCGTTATTGGACTTGGGATGCAAGAGGGAAAACTCTTTGGAATGCAACAGAATTTGAGGCAACGAGGCGCTGCAGCTGAGCAACAAGTACCGGTTATTTTGAATGAACAGGAACAAAGAGCAGCTCGAATAGCTGAACTTGAGGCCACCATAAAACTTGATGGCCTTCTCAAAAAATCTAAAGAAATTGATAAAGATAAGCGAGATGAAGAAGTTCAAGCTCGAGCAAAAATTTTCAAAGGCCTTCTCTATGGTCTTTTAGTGCCCGGTGCCGCGTTGATTAATTATAACATGGGTAACTTTGGGGTTAATCAGTGTGCAGGTATTTTTATGCTGGTTGTTCTGTCGTATTACGGTGTTATACAGGCTTTTCTTGTATGCCTGAGCGAAGGTGTTCAACACATTAAGCAAATACCCGTTCGTAGGGCAATTAATTACATTCGTCATCGTGGTGCGAATGTAGCACCGGTGGTAGCTGATAATGTAGAACCGGTGGTAGCTGATCCTTTTGGGGCTGCATTTGATTCAGACTCAGATTCAGATTTAGACTAATTTTATAAATTCAGATTGAGTAAATTAATAAATTTCGCCACAAGGCACAATGTCGCCTTGTGGCGTTTTTATTTCTTATTATTTACTGGTAAGCTTAAAATAACAAGTTTATTAAGACAGCTTTGATTGTTAAGAGCTGATGATTACTCAACGTATCTCATAGACAAAGTGGATGTTATTCTTAAAAACCGTGGGGGTTTATATGAAGAATTTTATTAAAATTATGCTTGTAATAGTTATTGCAGGTTTCGGGCTTACCGTTCAGGGTAAAGACCAAGCTCATCCTCATGCATTGGTTGTTATGCCAGAGCAAGATGTCGTTGCTCAAGCGGTTGAAACTGCTTTGAAAGACAAGGCAATTGAAGCTGCACTCAAAAAATTGATAAATCAAAATGGTCAGCCGCAAGCTGAAGATGCATTAAAAAATAGAATTGCGCTTCAAACTATTCAAGCAAATGAAGGAATACTTAAAGCACTTGAAAGCATTGCTAAGAAGTTTGCACCTAAAAAGAAAAAAGATCCAACTGCAATGGGGATCATTAAAGATTACGTTGTCAGCCCAGTTTGGGAGACGGTATTAAAACCATTTTGTCCATTTGTAAAAGCATACGTTGTTCTTGTTGTTGCGGCAGCAATTATTACTGAAGCTGTACCAGGTGGCTATGATGCTGCACAGGTGACAAGTCTTGCGGTATATGTTCCGTACAGCATGATCACTACACTTATGGAAATTGCATATAACGGCTTTAGCGAAAGCGCATCAGCTGATATGAATCAGTCCATAGTTAATATACTTGCTTGGACTGGTAAGCGCTTACTTGGAACGGTTGTTCCTGGTATATAATCTGACATTTCAATGTGCATAAACGTTGAATGCATGGGGGCCGTACACAATTTGTGTACGGCCCTTTTTTATTGATGTCGCAACACTTGTGCAATGTTAATGCGCTGTGCACGTTGCGCAGGAAACCATGTGGCGCAAAAGCCAAGCAGCATGGTTGCAATAAAGACAACAATGAAAATTTCCCCATCAATTCGTGCCGGTAGGTATGAAACGTAATAGACGTCGGGCAGTTCAATGTAGGGGTAATGTTCCAAAATGTACCCTGCAATGAAAGCAAGTAGGAGTCCGCAGGTTGATGCGAGTAGGGTGATGAGCAGCCCAAGGCGCAGGAAGATGCCACGAATTTTACGTTGAGAAAGCCCCATGACTTTCAAGATAGCAATGTCACGCTGTTTTTGTTGAATTTGCATAAAAAGTAATGAAATCATATTCATGCTGGCGACCAGTGTGATGAGCGCTAGGATAAAAAACATGACATATTTTTCAAGCTTGAGTGATGAAACAAGTGCTGGATACAGGTCCTTCCATGAATTGATAGTCAGGTGTGGGAGTCTTGTTTTGAGTTCCTGAATAGCCTGTTGTTCGTGGTTAATCGGGAGAAAAATATTTTTTATTTTTGACCAAATGGTTTGTTCATTCGTTTTTAGTTTAATCGTTATGGCATCAACACCTTGTTCGTCAAAGGTTTTTCCAAGCCAAGACAGAGAGGCAAACGCTAGATTGTTATCATACTCTTCCAGGCCAACTTTAAAAATTCCACCAATTATTACTTTCTTTTTACTCAGTGCAATACGTCGTTTGCCGGTTGGCTCTGGGATGAGGACATCGATGCTCTGACCAACTTTGAGCCGATGCTCCTGCGCCATTTTATAACCAATTAAAATACTGTTTTCTCTTAAAACTTGAGCAAGTGCTGGTGATGTCGTTTTATCTAAAATTATGCTTTGCGTAGCTGTTTGAATAATTTTTTCTCTAAGCGATGTAACGCTCGATTCTTGCTCAGGATCAATTCCTTTGACTAAAAGAACCGTTTGTTGTTTGTTGTGATCAATAATTACTTGTTTAAGCGTTGTTCCACTGATGCCTGCTAAAAGGTCTGGGTATTCATGGAGCAGTGTCTTTTGAATATCGGTGTAGTTGAGCTGATTTCCAGGACTTGAAATAATGATTTGTGCATTAATGCCTTGCATTTTTTCATGAATTACTTTTTCAAATCCGTTGGTGATAATGAGCGTGAGCATGAGTGCAAAGGTTCCAATGCTGATTCCTAAAAAGCAGATTTTAGTCATAAAAGAGATGTTTGAATCTTTTTCTTGTGCAAAAAGATATTGGAATACTAAAAGATTTTGAATTGAAGGCATAAAGAGATCCTCGTCTTTATTTTCTCTATAAAATATTATGAAATAGAATCAACAAGCCACTCCGTAATGTTGCGCTCGTGCATGCTAAATTCTACTCCAACCAGGACAATATTTTTGCCGTTGTTTAAAAAGCGTTGGTAGTATTTTTTATCTTTAATCTGGTTCATCGCTTCTTGTGCATTTCCACGGAGCTTAAATTCAAAAATAATAATTTGTTTATCGGTTTTAATGACTGCGTCAATAATTCCTATATTTGTTGAAAGTTCAACATCCATGTCAATCCCTACCAGTAAGCACAGGAGGTAAATAATACTTTGATAATATTTTTCACGATCTTCAACCTGAATATCAATCGGAATAGAGGCAAACATAGGTATTAATTGTTGAAAAAAACTATCAAAACTGAGCTCTTTAAGTGCTGCTCGCAGTGTGATTCCTAACGTGCGAATGCTGGTTGACTCTTTGTTAAAAGTTCCAGCAAGACTCCAAAGTGAGTAGCTTCTTGAGACTTCTTGGTTGGGAAAATCGAGCATATAACCATCCTGGTCTTCACCAGTAAGCGTTAAATAACCGGTCTGCACAAGCACCGGCACAAAGGGGAGTTGATTCAAATGAACAATCACAAGGTCATCGCTTTTAACACGCAGATTTTTGTCGATCTGTGGTACTGGATTTTGATTTTTAAACATCGTTACTAGAAAGTTTGGTGTGCCAGTTTTTATCCAAAAATTTTCATAAGTTTGTTGGTCAAGTGCGCATAATACCGAAAAAGGGTTGAATACTTTTGTCATTCCCCATTTAAAAGAATAGCCGTTGTACCAGATTTCAAATTCTTGAATAATTTGATCAATTGTTGAATTGCGAACATGTGCCATGTGAGCGATATGTTCTTGAAAATAACGCGTGAGTTCATCTTTTGTATATCCACAGAGTGTTGCTGCTTTTGCGTGTGTTGATAAATCATTGAGATTGTTAAGGCCTGAAAAGATGCTTGTTTGAGTAAATTTACTTACACCGGTAATAAAGAGAAAATAGAGGTATTGATCAAGATCTTTAAATACCTGGTAGAAGTTGCGCAGTGCAATACGAGTTGCTTCTGCAAGTGCTGGTTCATTGAGATGATCAATGATTGGCTTATCGTATTCATCAATTAAAATTACAACGGGTCCGTATTTTAAAGAGAGCGACTCAACCAAGCTTGTGAGCAATAAGGCCGAGTTTTTTGTTTCTGGAGCAATAATCTGATGGTCAGCAAATTTTTTCCTGAGTACAAACGTAAGCGATTCTTCAAACTCTTCAATGGTTTTATGCGGAATGCTGGAAAAACTAAAGTGAAGAACCGGTCGAACAGCCCAGTCGTAATTGAGCTTGCTTATTGCAAGGCCTTCGAAGAGCTCGCGTTTCCCTTCAAAGATAGATTGTATAGTTGAAATGAGCAGTGATTTGCCGAATCGACGAGGGCGTGCGAGAAAATAAGCTTTACCTTGAGTTATAATGTTATAAATTACTTCTGTTTTATCAACATAAACATAATTTTTGAGTATTAACTCGGCAAATGTTTGAATACCAATAGGTAAATTTTTCATCGCATTTCCTCTCGAAACGATCGGTTCTTAACGCTACACCAGCTCAGTGTAGCACAAGCTTTCAGAATCGAATAAGGTTGGGTCATTTTGTGCGACGGTCTTTTACATAATTACTACGTATAACGCCGTCGGGCTTGTTCTTTGCATATCGCTTAAGTTCAGCAATAATCTGCGCAACGTGTGCAGTTGAACTCAGTGTGCGCGTTGCATTGGAAACAAGGACGCATGAAAGCGTGATAAGTGGAAACTCTTGAACATCGCCTTGGCGATTGAACGTGACAATTTTTTTTTGTGTTCGATCGTGCTCGTTGTAAAAACTGGGTGCCAGCTGATCAAATTGTACGCAAACCTTTTGTGCAATCAATTCTGCTTTATCAGGCGTTGAGATAATTGCAAAATCGTCTCCTCCTACATGGCCAACAAAATCCGTTGGGTTGCCCAATGTTTGCGTTGTGTTCACGAGTATGTGAGCAAGTGCAAGTAAGAGTTGGTCTCCTTGTGCAAAGCCGTATACGTCGTTGTAGGCCTTAAAGTGATCAAGATCAGCATAAACCATTGCAAAGGACTGACTGAGGCGATTGGTAATTGTGGTGGTGACCAGTTCGTTTCCAGGAAGTTTAGTTAAGGGATTTGTATTTTGGTTGCGAAGTGATCGAGTGGTATTGATGCTCATACGCATCTGGAGTGCTTGAGCGACAAGGGGTTTTTGTATGAAATCGTCGATTCCGGATTGTACAATTTGATGCATTGTTTCAGGACATAATGTCGATAAAATTGCGATTATTGGAATCGAGTAGGTTTTGAAATGTGCTTTGAGCGTACAAATTTCAAGCAAGATTTTCTCAGTGTATTCGATGATAACGCAAGAAATAGTGGGGAGCTCTATAATCAGCGCCAGCAAATTTGCCGCTTTATCGAGTGCTATAATTTGGTAATCGTCCCCAAGGGCTTGAGTGACTTCTTGGTGCACACAGCTTTGCCCAACAACTAAAACATTGTTCTTTAAAAGATTACTTTTCATGACCGGTTGCTTTTGTGCAAGATTGTTTTAAGATTTAAATTATTTGTATACATTTTCCAGCTGATCCGGTTACTCTTTGAAGCGCTACTACACACAATCGTAATGATGATATACAATATCTTAACGCAGTTTTCAATAAGAGCTCAGATAATATTGAAAGATATACACATGTATCACTATGCTCACGTTTTAATTTTTTCATTAGTTTTGGTATTTTTTCCAGGATGTGTTAAATATCACAAGATCTTTAAAAGTGAATTTCCACAAGGAGTAGAAGTACACGAGCCTTCTGCTATAGCAGGCGCTCATCTTCGTTCATGCGCGCTGTATGATCAATTTCAAACGCTTGCACTCTTTGATGTTGTTTGGTTTTCCGACAAGCTCAAGTCAACGTATGTTGATATGGTTTGTAGGCGCCATGGAAAAGACAATGAAGCACGTGATGCTCTTTTAAGACGCCAGCTGGAAGAAAATAAGCATTGGGTAACCTTTGCCCTTTTGGCTGATATTCGTGATAAGACTCATGTTGCAATGAGCGAAAAAGATTCTGCATGGAGTTTGTATCTTCAGATGCCTGATGGCGAAAAGGTTCAACCGGTAAGTATCAAAGAAGTTGAGCTTGAGCCCGAGTATCAAATTTTCTTTGGGCATCGTTTTAATATGTTTAAAAAAGCTTACCTTGTTAAGTTTCCTGCTAAACCACTTGATGGTAAAGCTTATTTAGATCGTGGTAAATCATTTAAAATGACCATTGCTTCTACCAAAAAAACTGCAACCATGGAATGGTCGCTTGATCTTAAAAAATCTGAAGAAGAAGTGGAACACCATGAAGATTTCTATTGGGTCTGATCACCGTGGATATGTTTTGAAAAATGACATCATAAAGCATTTTTCTCAATATCAGTGGCTTGATGTTGGTGCGCATGATCGTGAGCGTTCAGACTTTCCAATCTATACAAAAAAAGTTTGCCTAGATGTTTTGCAGGGGGTTGCGCAGATAGGTATCTTTGTATGTGGCTCTGGAGTTGGTCCTTCGATTGCGGCAAATCGGCATAAAGGTATTTATGCAGCATTGTGTTGGAATGAAGAGGTTGCACGAAGTGCGCGAGAAAAAAATGGCTCAAACCTCCTTCTTTTGCCTGCTGATTATCTCTCTTCTCATCAAACTTTTTCTATCATCGAGTCATGGCTTGGAGCAACGTTTCAGGGAGGGCGTTATCAGGAACGGCTTGACATGATTGACCAATAAAATTATGTAAAAAACGGCAAGGAGAGAGATGGAGAAAAGGGTGGAGTGTGTTGTTTTCAGAAAAGTAACAGCGCTATCAATATTATTTCTTTTAATTCACAGCGTCAGTATTGCTCAAGAATATTCAGGAGAATTGCTTGCCTGTGAACCCCCTATTCAAGAATCAGCTGAATCAATCATGATGCGTGAGCACTTGATTCGCAGTCAATTACCTCGATTGCACCAAGAACGTGCACAATTTTTCAAAAAACATCCAATAAAATCTCGTTCAACACATCACGTGCGTAACCGTGATCAAGAAGTTCTCGCACCTGCACGCCAAGGCATTGGCGTGGGCTTGGAAGTCGATGATTCAATCCATGCTTCGACGCGAGCAATTGCTCCGGTGGTTGGCGTTAATTTTAAAGCTATACGATTTTCCAATGTAGGATTTTTTCCTCCCGATAGCATGGGTGCAATTGGACCAACGCAATTCACCATGGCAATTAACGGCAGAATCAAGAGCTTTAGTAAAATAACTGGATCTGCAGATGGTGGCATCAATGCAGACTTAGACATTTTTTTTAATCCTGTGCGCGGCAGTGCTTTTACCAGTGACCCTCGTATCAGGTATGATCGTCTATCAGATCGTTGGATTGTGATAGCCATCACGGTTCCCGATTTTGGAGCCAATAAGCTGCTCATCGCAGTAAGCGATAGTGGTACGCTTTCCCTTGGAACTACCTGGACTTTTTTTTCGGTAGGAATGGGTGGAGATATTTTTCTTGATTACCCAACACTTGGGATCGATGAAAATGCTTTGTACGTTGGTGGTGCAACATTTAGTGATTACAATAGCAGTAGGGTTTTAGTTATTCGCAAAAGCTCAATTTTGGGTTTGGGATCGGCTTTTGTTACCGCATTCAATAATTTAATTACTCCTGCGGGTGAGGGGATGTATGTTCCCCAGGGGGTCGATAATTTTGATTCAACACCAACATACGGTTTTTTTATTGGGGTTGATAATCTTCGATTCGGTAGTCTTGTTATGCGTCGAGTTTCCAATCCCGCCGGGTCTCCAACGCTTTCGGGGAATATACGATTTGCCGTTCCTGCGACTCAGTATCCATTGCGCGTGCAGCATTATGGAAATGGACGCGGCTTTGCGGGGCGTTTGGATGGAATTGATGATCGATTGATGATGGCACAGATTCGAGATGGCTCATTGTGGACGACTCATAATATTGCGGTTAACAACAAGGGGGCTGCAGTTGGTTCATTGACTCGCAATGGCTCCCGCTGGTATGAAATAGATAATCTAACGGGTACTCCTCATTTGGTTCAAGTGGGAACTTTATCGCATCGAACCCTAAAAAATAACACATTACAGCCATCATATTGGATGCCATCACTTATGGTTTCAGGTCAAGGAACTATGGCATTAGGTTGCAGTTCTGCTGGGGCAAATAATCGTATTAATGCAGCGGTTGCTCGTCGCTTTGTTACCGATGGGCCTGGGGTGTTGAGTTCGCCCACTTTTTTTACCTTAAGTGCTGGTACTTATAATCCTCCCGGAGATCCTGGAAGTAATAGCGGCGCTCGACGATGGGGTGATTATTCATACACCAGTGTTGATCCATGTGATGATATGACTTTTTGGACGATTCAAGAATACTGTGATACCAGAAATTCATGGGCGGTTCGTGTTGCACAAATCAAAGCCCCACCTCCTGCAACCATTGCATCGCTTAATACATCTTCAGTTGCTCAAGGGCAAAACAATGTATCAATTCAGATTAATGGTCTAAGCCAAGACAATTCTGGTTTTTTTGATCCAGGTGATGAGTTTAATTGTCGCTTAGATGTTTCAATTTCTGGTGGAGTTACGGTAACTGAAATTGAATATATAAATCCAACAACAATTGTGATTGAAATTTCAACGGTTGGAACGCCACCTGGAAGCAAAAATCTGACGGTTACGAATCCAGATGGACAAAGCACAACTCGTTTGAATGCACTGACCGTAACATAACCGCAAAGGGTAGAATGAAGATTTTATTACTGAGCATTGTAGTCACTTTTTTTGCAACTCAACAAGCTTTGAGTAAGGGCTTACCGGATGATATTTCTTTTGGTGTTGCCGATATGAAATATGATGGTAAGCAGGTAAAAATTTGTGAATTTGGAGACGGTGCATTTTCAGCATTTGTTGGCTATGATCTTTTGTGTGGTCCAGGTGAAATGTGGGAAAAATTTTGGACTTATCTCAGAGGCTTTGATGCACCTATTTGGCTTATTGACCCGGCTTCTGATCATGATAGCTTAGCGGTTAAAGGGATAGATACTTTTAGGTCTCTGAATGGGCATCTTGTTTCAAATTTGGCTCAACTTAAAAAAAATGTAACTCGTGGGCAAAAAGGGGCTTTGAGAAAACGGTGGCAAGCTAGCCGATATAGGGCGATTATTTTTAGCATGTGGCGTCATAAAATGCCGGTTGTTTCTCCTCGAGCAATTCTTAAAACATTTCCCTTGTCGTTGTGTGTTGGAAAATTTACGCGAAAACAGATGAGCAATAAGCTGCTATCGAATAAGCTATTTAATGAACCGTGGATGCGTCAATTTCGTCCTGCATGTAAAGTTTGTCCCAAAAAATATACACCAATGCTTGCTCAATCAATTATTGAAGAATTAAAAGCCGACATGTTTGTGATTAAGCCGGAGAATTCAACATTAAGTCAGGGGGTTATTGCCGTTATGCGCGATGACTTAGATGCAACGCTTCGTTTAATCTTGAAAAAACCAGAACAACTCAAAGATGAATCTATTGAGCCAGCCTACAAATATTGGGCTCATGACAAGAATGATATTTTTCTCGTGGAAGCATATGCTCCTTCTAAAATTATCCAGGCTGAGGGCAAATCGTTTGATGCAACATTACGTATTGCATTTTGTTTGCATTATAGTGATGGGAAGCCATCGGTTACTATTTTAGATGGGTTTTGGAAGTTTCCAGCAAAATCGCTTGAAGATGAAGGGTCGCTTATCGATAAGCATATCTCTAATGTCTATATTGGCAGCGGTGTACGGTCGGCAAAAGTTGATCCAGCGGATATGGCTCATATTAGAAAAATTATGCCTCAACTTCTTAAAAAGGTTTATACCAATATTTTAGAAATGCAGAATTAAAAAAGTTGTATTGACGATTTTGTCTCATACAAAAAGGAGTAATCTATGCAAGGGCTAACGCGTAATGTATCAATTGTTTTTTTGGGAATGATTGGTTCGTTAATAAGTATGACTCCTGATATTGCATTTCAAAATCAGGAGCTTAAGATTGAATTTTGTATTGCTGATATTAAGTACAATGATAATGCATTGAAAATTCTTGAGTTTGGTGGTGGTCCACGCTCAGGATTTGAGGGTTACGATGCCTCATTTGGTTTTGGTGCAATGTGGACTGAGTTTTGGAAGTATTTAGCCCAATTTAATCGTCCAATGTGGTACATAAAAACTCCAATAGGAGAGCCTTGGATAAGCTTTATGGGAGCGAAGACTTTTACAAGCTTAGGCGGCCGTTTTGCGCTCAATTCAGACGAAGTACAACATCTTGTTTCTCAACTCAGCTCTGTTGGGCCTGATGGAACATATTCGAATTATAATGGCATTTTTTTAATTAACAAAAGAATGCAAGAGTTTGGTCCAATTTATGATGTTTTAAAGCAGAAATACCCTTCAGCCGTTTTTATTAATGAAATTGCGAATAATTTTATTTTTAACAAATCTAAAACAGATCGATTATTCAGAGATGATGAGTTGCGACAATATCGCCCCCAAAGCATGGTCTGCTTAAAGCGTTATGATGCTGGGCTTGCGCAAAAAATTATCAATACCATGCAGTGCAACATGTTTGTGATTAAGCCGCTTAATGCACAATATGGGAAGGGGATAATTTTTGTAAAAAAAGAAGAGCTTGATTCTATGCTTAAAACTATTTTGGTTCAGGTGAAAGATACAAAGCACTTAAGAGTTCCTCTTGCTGAAGCTATTGCATACTGGTCTGAAGATAACAATTCTCGCTTCATGATCGAAGAATATATTCCATCAAAGTTGGTTGAGTTGGAGGGAAAGAAATATGATGCAACGCTTCGAGCAGTATTTGCTATGCATTGCTTGAATCGAAAAATAACGATAACAGTTCTGGGTGCTTATTGGAAGCTTCCAGTATACGGGGTTGATGATCAATTTTCACTCAACGATGTTCATCAATCGAGCCAGCATGATGATCGAGAAGTTTATTCACTTCCCGTTGATCCTTTGGATATGGAGCGAATTCGGGCTATTTTGACAACATCGCTCACCCGTGTTTATGCAAAGATGATTACTCAAATAAAAAAATAAAAAATGATGATGAGGAAAAAAACTATGCAACTTTTAAAATTAAGTTTCGTTATTATTTTCTCAGGGACCTTGGGTTCATTGATGGGTGCTGTGCCAGAGGTTATATCTCAAAAACAAGAACTGAGTATTGAATTTTGTATTGCTGATATTAAATACAATGATGATGCATTGAAAATTCTTGAATTTGGTGGTGGGCCGCGTTCAGGCTTTGATGGATACGATCGCTGGTTTGGCTTTGGTGCGGCGTGGCGTGAGTTTTGGAAGTACTTAGCTCAATTTAATCGTCCAATGTGGTACATGAGGACTCCATCATTTGAATCTCCTGTGGGGAAAAAATGGCTTGAATTTATAGCGTATGAAACATTTCTGGGATTAGGAGGACGCTTTGCTCTTAATCCTGAAGAGGTTGAAGGGTATATTTCGCCTTTGAGTCCACCAGCCGCAGATGGAACATATCCAGATTATAACGGCGCTTTTTTAATGAACATTAGTCGCCATAGACCTGAATATGGTCCTATGAATAGCGCTATGAGAAAGAAGTTTCCATCAGCTCTTTTCATTAATGAGATTGCAGATAAATTTGTTTTTAATAAGTCTAAGACTGATCGTCTATTTAGAGATGATGAATTACGACAATATCGCCCTAAAAGCATGGTCTGTTTTAAGCGTTACGATGCTGGGCTTGCACAGAAAATTATTAACACGATGCAGTGTGATATGTTTGTCATTAAGCCGCTTAATGCCCAGTACGGCAAGGGCATAATCTTTGTAAAAAAAGAAGAGCTTAGTTCTATGCTTCAAACTATTTTGGTTGAAGTTAAAAAACAGGGGCAAACAAAAGTGACTCTTAATGAATCGGTTGCTTATTGGTCTCAAGATAGCAACTCGCGCTTTATGATTGAAGAGTATGTTCCATCAAAGCTTGTAGAGCTGGAAGGGAAAAAATATGATGCAACGTTGCGTGCAATTTTTACCATGCACTGCTTGAACAAAAAAATAACGATAACGGTTTTGGGTGCCTACTGGAAGCTTCCGATTTATGGAATTGGAGATGATGCTTCACTTAATGAAGTGCATCAGTCTCATCAATACGATCGAGCAATATTTTCGCTCCCTGTTGACCCTGTTGACATGAGGCGTATTCGAGAAATTTTGACTACATCATTGACTCGTGTTTACGCAAAAATGATTGCAAGTACCAAGAATAAAGATAAAAAAATAAAAACAAGCTGATTTTAACACAAAGAGAGTGAGTTTGTGATGATAAAAATATTCATGCTTTGCTTGATGGTAAGCATCTCTTGTGTAGGTGCTTCTGGGCAATTTCCCAATGATATTTCATTTTGTATTGCCGATGTGAAATATGATGGAAAAGATCTTAAAATTCTAGAGTTTGGTGATTGTGCTGAGTCCATGTTTACCGGGTACAATGCTTTGTATGGCAACGGTGCTATTTGGGCCTCTTTCTGGAAATATTTGGCAGCATTTAAAGCTCCACTTTGGCTTATTGGTGGAGATAAGAAATTTATAGGATTGCCATCATTTAAAAAAATGGGCGGTAAGCGTGTATCGACTATGAATGCTTTATCCTTAGCAATTGATAGAGATAGGGATCAAAAAAAATATGATTCGAGTAATCCTGCAGGTATTGTATTTATCAAAACAGCATATTCTCAACCAAGCATGAAATTGCTTAAGCGTAAATTTCCATCGCTTGTTTTTATTAATAAAAAAGTCCGCCATCACGTTATTAATAAATACCGGACTGATATTTTATTCAAGCAAGATAATGACTTAAAAAAATTTAGACCGGGCTGTAAGGTATGTAAAAAAAAGTATACTCCTGGACTGGCGAAATCAATCATTAATGAATTAAAAGGCAATACGTATGTCATCAAGCCAACTCATGGAAGTTGCGGTAAAGGTGTAATCTTTGTGAAAAAGAATGAGCTTGATGAAATGTTGCAAGTTCTATTGGGAGACAGGTCAAATTTAAGAAAAATGAGAAATGTCAGCTCGCGTATGTTTGATTTTTGGCTTACTGATGGTGCATCGCATTTTCTTGTCGAAGAATATGCTCCATCCAAGATTCTCACGATTGCTGGAAAACCTTATGATCCAACGATGCGGTTGATTTTTGCGATGAACTCTCTCGGTAAAAAAATTGAAATTGATATTTTGGGAGCATACTGGAAGCTTCCGGGGAAGCCTTTAACCAGTAATAATAGCCTCACCGAAAAACATCGCTCTGATATTCATAGTTCAGCTCCAGTTAATTCAGTAAAAGTTACTCCAGATGATTTGGAGCATGTTTCTCAAATTTTTAAGCCTATGATGAAAAAGCTTTATCAAAGTATGTTGAAACCTTGAATTTTCTGATCTAGCTGATTACATGATCTTATGATAGGTTTGAGAAGGCATTTAATGGTGCTTTCTCAAACCGTTTAAAAAAGGAAAAGGATCATGAAAATCAGTATGCAATCTAAAATTCTATCGCTGGTGAGCGTAATTATTTTGAGTTCAATATTGCCTATTCTGGCAGCTGAAAAAAAAGTACCTGATGATATCTCGTTTTGTATAGCAGATTTAAAATATGACGGAAAAAATCTCAAGGTTCTTGAATTTGGTGATTGTGGGCAATCGCTCTTTAATGGACACGACGCCTTGTATGGGCGGGGGAGTGTTTGGGAGAGATTTTGGAACTATCTGGCACGTTTTAATTTGCCAGTTTGGTATGTTGGTCATGCCGGAAAATCAACCGGCAGTGATGCGCTTGATCGCATTGGTGGGCAGTCTGCGCAGAGTGTTGTACGGCTGCAAGGCATAATTGAAGCAGATGCTCGTGCAAAAGGATTGCGAAACTTAAAAAATTATCAAGCGATTGTATTTATTAGAAGAGATCATCAGCGGCCTGCCATTGAAGCGATGAGGCGTAAATTTCCATCAATTCTTTTCGTTAATCAAGTTGCGTATACTCATATTGTTAATAAGCACAATACGCATCTTTTATTTCAAGAAGATCATGAGCTCAAAGCATACAGGCCCGTCTGTAAGCCGTGCAAAAAGCGATACACTCCTTCACTTGCACAATCTATTATTGATGAGATGAATAGCGACTTATATGTTGTAAAGCCAACCGATGGTAGTCGCGGGCGTGGAGTGATTTTTGTTACAAAAGATGAGCTTGATGTAACGTTGAAAACTATCTTATACGATCGAGAAACACTCAGAAAAATGAGCAACCAGTCGCCTTATTGCTATGGTTTTTGGCTTCTGGGCAAAGCAAAAAACTTTCTTGTTGAGGAATATGTTCCATCAAAAACGATTACCGTTGACGGTAAACAGTACGATGCAACCATGCGACTTGTTTTTGTAACCTATCGCATCAATCGCAAGGTAGGTGTTGATATTTTAGGAGCATACTGGAAGCTGCCGGCCAAAGCGATTTCTGAACAAGGGTCATTTGTTGACAAGCATCGTTCTGATATTCATGGAACAGCTTCGGTGAGTTCTGCAAAAGTAAGTGCTCAAGATTTAAAAGCGGTGAGTACACTCTTTTGTCCAATGATGGAAAAGATTTATCATAAAATGCTTACACAATATTATGGTGAGTGATCTATGTTTTCAACTCAATCATTACCTCAATCTTTTTTTCAATATTCATGGGCACGTCGCCTTATAATATTTTTTATCGCACTCAGTACGCGGAGCTTTCTGGGGTATATTTTTTTTGGCAGCGTCGATATTCCTTGCTTCATTTCGATGACGCACTGTACCTTACATCACGATTTGCTTGCATTTCCCATGTGGAACTATGTTCCTGTTCTGACCTATTTTTTGTGGATCCCAGGATTTTTGATTATTAAAACGGGGCTTCCTGTTGCATTCTGTATGAAATTGGTTCCCATTTTTTTTGACTCGCTTTTAGCAGTGTTAATTATTGATATCGTTAAGAAACATCAACCTAGAATTGCTCAATGGGCTGGTTTAGCTTATGCATTGTGCCCAATTCCCATTATTATTACCTCAATTCATGGTCAATGGGATGCGCTGTTTTTATTTTTTTTAATTTTGAGTTTTTATATTCGAGACTATTTTCAAGATACATACACCAAATTTTTCTGGTTTGGTTTTGTCTTTGGATTTTCGCTGCTTATCAAGCCGGTTTCGCTTATTTTCTTGCCATTTTTTTTTACGCCAGCACAAGAGAAATTAGATGAAATTTGCAAAGCGTTTTTCCGTTGGTCAACGGCTTCGCAATCGGTAAAAAAATACCTGAAATTTCAGTTTGTGGCATGTTTTGGCTTTGCGCTAGTATGTAGTTTGGTAGCCGCTTTTTTGGTTTGGTATGGGTTTAATCTTTTTAAACTTGCAGACACGATTGGGCGTTACGGCAATCGTGGGGTCCAAGTCCTTGGGCTGCCATTTTTCTGGCTGATTAAAGATTCAGTGCTTGCCTCAATGTTAAAACATAGGCTTCTTTTCTTGGGAGCTATTGCGGTACTGGCCTGGTTTTATTATAGATCGCGCATAACGGCGTTTCAAGCAATACTCATTACGTTTGCGCTCCTCTTCGGCCTTTCAGGCATCTGCCCTCAATATTTCATGTGGCTGGTTCCATTGTTACTTATAACACGCATGTTTTTGTTTGCCTGGTTTTATGGCGCCGTTGTTACCAATTTTCTCGTTTTATTTTATGCAAACCCATGGGCAAATCCTGTTGTTCCCTATCAAAATATGCTGAGCTTTGCAGCCCTTAAATCATGGTTGAGGTTCACACCGTCGGCGATTTTTGCCTCAGAACAGTTTGTTCCGATGATTCAACTATTGGGTAATTTGATTATTCCCGTCGTATGTACTGTTATTGCTGTATGTGCATGGTTGGTGCGCAGCGGGCCTGTAGGGAGGAACGATCTGTATCGCCCAGGCGTTGATTGTTACCTGCTCAGCACAGGAGCGCTTTTTGGTATAGTTTTCCTAATGCGCTCGCTTTTTAATTTTGATCAAGCCCTTCAAATTTTTGTTCAAAAAAGTCAGCTTGTTCTTGATTCATACGCTGTCAACGTAATAAGCGGTAAGCCAAGTGCTCTATTTCAAGGCAGTGTATTTTTAAATGTTATAACGCTGTGCCTACTCTTCCTTGTTTTGTGTAGTATATCGCTGGCAATAGCTTCATTGCTTCAAAAAAAATAGGCTCAAGGTTCTTATGAAAAACCTTGAGCCGCGTGAGATTAACTGATGATGATTTTTATACGACAAGAGCGTTGAGTTTTTCACCAAGCTCTTGATTTTCGTTAATCCATGTTGATTCACAAAGAGCGTTGTTTAAAAGCTGTTTAGTTTTAATAGATAAAGCAGCTTTAATATTTTTGTGCAGAAAATTGATAACATCAATAAATCGATAACCTCTATCGTTCTGCAAAATATCAATAATACTTATGGCGCAACTTTCATCGTTGATTTCTTGCCCAAGATAGAGATGGCGTGCAAGCCCTTCTGGAATTTCTGATATCATTTGAGTTACTGGTTCAACTCCTGGAAGGCCCCCATAAGGGTTTTTTGGTGCTGCTTTCATAGTAATGAGTTTTGCTAGATTCCACGGAGCAAGTGCGGTGAGAAGGATGAGTGATTTATAAGCATGTTGTGTTTCTTGAGTTGAGCAGTGTAATTTGAAGAGACTTAAGCTATAACCATTGGCTCTACCCCGTAGTCGTTCTCTTTCTGTTGGGCAAGAGCAAAAGCCGTGAACAGCCGATAAATTGATGATTAAGCCACCGGTATTGTTTGATGCAGAAATACTTAAAGTTTCACAATTATCAAAATTAGCTAAGGTTTTTAGTTTCCAGTCAATAAGCGGTGCAAGTGAGTCAAAAATCTCTTTTGCATAGGTGGCATTACACATGAGCTGTGCATTATCTACTTCAAAATTGATTTCAAGAAGATGAACTAGCCCTGAAATAATGTTATTAAGATTTGCACGTATTGCTAGCCCGTAGGTGTTTGCAGGGTTATAAACGCCGAGAATTTTATTCCCTAAATGTATGAATACAATGCCATCTTGTTCTTTAATGATTTTAAAATCTTCTCGATTTTTAAAAAAATTTGTGAGTTTACTTTCACTTAAATTGTCACCAATATGTATAAAACCATCGATTTCTGAAGCTAGGTCGAATTTTTTAGTATGTCGACTAACTACGTTGTCATCTGAAGTTATAATTTTGCCATATACAAATCCGGGTAAATTATTAATGAGTTGGCTAAAATCTGTGATATGTTGTTCAAGATTTTGCGTTTGAGATTCTTTAAAAAAGTTTATTATGCTCAATTCCTTGTTTTTAAAAGTTGAACTCTTAAGCGTAAATTGTACCAAGTTGCACAGAAGTGTTTCAATGCAAACGGGGTATCTTGTTCCGCGTGTTTTTATGTCTGGAATTTCTATTATTTGAGCCATTTCATTATGGGTACTTTTAAGAAAAGTGATGAGCGAGTCGATAAAAATTGATTGAGAATTTATTGTCTTTGCAGCGTTCCAAGATATAAGGACGTTTCTTTTTTTAGTGGTTGCTATTTCTTCAATGGGGTATTGAATTTCCAATTCAGTACCTTCTAATCTATTTTTTTCCACTTGATAAGCGATGCAATATTCTTGAAGAGATTCTTTATCTGACGCCATAAGGCATAGAAATGCAAGCAGAGCTCCTGATGCGAAATGATTAATTAACCGAGCGTTTCGAGCGTCAAGGGTTAATGAGCCGCATTCTTTGAGTGATTCGATCAGCAAGTCGACAAAGTGTCTATTTTTTTTATGAAATTCTGATGTATTTGGAAGATGAGTATTCAGCTTGTGAAGAAGAATAGCTTTGAGGTCCATTATTTTTTGTTGAGTATCTTCAACTGATATGCTTTGCGGGATATCTTTTTGTGCGAAATCGATAGTTGCAATTATCTCCCCAATAAGTAATGGGTTGAGGTGGTGAGCAACTTGAAATTCTCCTGTCACCGGTAAGATGTGTGAAGAGTCAAGCTCTGGATATGGGCATTTGAATAAGTGATGGAGTAAATTTTTTGTTGCGGGAGTTTGCTCTTCATCAAGTGCATTAAGATATGTTGGCATCATATGAAGCAATGCCATTCCTGCATAAGGATTTGCATGGTCAGGGATCTGAGTAATCTGTTCAAAGCCACGTAAAATATCAAAGTTTGGGGTTGCTTGTGCATTTTGAGTGACTGCTAACGCAAAAAATAGTGTAATACGACAAAGTATTTTTTTAAAAAAAGTACTCATGTTTTATAACCTCCATGAACTAATTTTTAGAACTATTTATGAATTATCATGCATGAATCGGTTGAGTTAAAATTGAGATAATTTCTTGGTTATCGCGTTCATATGCATAATCAAGTGGTGTTTTTCCTTTGCTATCCTGAGCATTGATATCAGCGCCTAAATCAATAAGCGTTTTGGCAAGCTCTGGAAGTCCCCAGGTGACCGCTTCGTGGAGCGCTGTTTCACCCGGTGTATTTTTTCCATTGATATCAGCACCCCTGCTGACCAAAAGACGAATCATTTCTTGGCACACAGGGAGATAGGTTTGTAGGTCTTCCGGTGTAATAGTTTTATCATCGATATCATTGATGAGCCTTCCGCCATGCGCAGCGGTGCAAAGAGGTAGCGTGCCATCAGCATCTGGATAGTTGATATGTTGTGTTCCATGGTCTAATAAAAACTCGACAATACCACTATGAAAATTCCATATGGCGCAGTGTAAGGGCGGTTGCTCGGCGCAATCAATTCCTAGGTCAATATCAACTCCGTTTGCAACCAAAAGTTCAATAACGTCTAAGCTGTTGGCTTCTATGGCAGCAATTAATAAAGTTCTTCCCGCTTGGTCGCGTGCATTAACATTGAGCTCTTTTGTTTCGAGTAAATCTCTTAAAGTACCGATATTTGTGAGATAAAACGTTTCCTCATCATGGTTAAAGCACATTTGTTGAGGTTGTGCGGCCCAGAGCGCATCACCTGAAACAAGAGCAAGGAGTAAAAAAAACATAATTTTTTTTGAGATATTCATAGTCTTATCTTTCAAATAAAGTATTGCGATTTGTGGTTTTAAGTAATGATTGTGGGGATTATTACGACTTATTATTACATATAGTATAATAATTTACCCATTTTTCTGCAAACGCCTATAGCCGGCTTTTGCCGGTTAGTATCTGTCATATATATTGCTTTAAACTTGGATAAACTGGTATTTTGCGCTCGTTTGTAATCATTACCAGCTCTGGTAATCTATTTAGGTTAGCTTTAAAGTACTAGTCTTTTGGGTGTATCGTGATCATTAAAAAAAATATTTATTCATTTTTTTGTATAGTTTTGCTTGCGCTGAGTGTATCAACTGCAGAGGCGGTTGATTCTCGTGAAGATAGACCGATAAGCAACTACAATAAAGCCATACATTTTTTGCTTAATTATAAAACGGCAATCGCTGTGCCAATTATAGCTCTTGTAGCCTATTCTGTCATTCTGGGAGATATCCCTTTTGTTGATATTCCGCAAGAATTGCTTGAATACTTTGACCTCACTAGTTGGGGTAATTATTTTACCACTTCAAGTGAGATTTTATTAGATTCTGAGTCTGGGGTGGAGGAGTCAATAACACTAATAGATGATAAGCCGGCACAAATCAAATCATTACTCCAGACGCTTTCGGGTGCAGAAATTAAAGCGATTATAGAAGCGATACCTGCATCTATTCTGAAGTGTTTGCCTCAAAAAGAGGTCGACATTATTTTTGAAAAAATGGCTCAAGGCATTAACTTTGTGTCTGAATCTGAAATAAGTGGTCTTGTAAAGTCAATTAAAGCATGCATCGCTCTTCTGAAGGAAAGTGGAGAGAAATTATCAAGTCGGGAGTCTGTCAGGCTTTTTGGAATCTATTTCAAGCATTATGATCTTGTTGACCAACTTGAAGCAATTATTAAGTCCTAATTCGGGAATTTCTTATTTTTGATTATTATAGAGTTGTCAGATGTATCCGCTTTTGTGGGGCATATACCCTGGCGCAAATCAATGAATGCGTTAAACTAGACCAAAAGTTTCCCTTTTTGTTAACCAGGAATAGACCATGAATGAAAAAGAACAAAAGAACCCCTATCAAAGTACTTTAAATTTACCAACAACCGAATTCTCAATTCGTGCGAATGCGCATGAAAAAGAGCCAGAACTTTTGAAGCGTTGGAAAGAGCGTGGTATCGTTCAAAAAGTTGTTGAGAAAAACAAAGGCAAAACAAAATTTGTTTTGCATGATGGCCCTCCTTATGCGAACGGTCATATTCATATGGGGCATGCGCTCAACAAAATTTTGAAAGATATCGTTTGCAAGTCGCAGCGCATGATCGGCAAGTACGTTCCGTTTGTTGTAGGGTGGGACTGTCATGGCCTCCCCATCGAGCTCAAGGTAATGAAAGAGCTTGAAACACAAGCCCAAGAAAATGCGCTCCATAAGTCGATGGTCAAGCAAGCGTGCCGTGAATATGCTTCTGGCTGGATAGCTGCGCAAAAAGAGGAATTTGAAAGCCTAGGCGTGCTTTCAGATCAGACAACACGCTATGCAACCATGGATCCAACCTATGAAGCATCAACCGTGCGAGCACTTGCAACCTTTGTAAAAAAAGGTTTTATTGAGCGCAAGGGCAAAACAGTGCCATGGTGTGCTTCGTGCAAAACGGTACTTGCAACAGCAGAAATTGAATATCAAGATCGCAAAGATCCATCCAGTTATGTGCTCTTTCCCGTGCCAGACGAACTTGCACGCATGACCTTCCCTTTTGCATTTGAAAAGCACAAAGAGCTTGAAGTTAATTTTTTAGTCTGGACAACAACGCCGTGGACTTTGCCGCTCAACCGTGCGCTTGTCATCAATCCTACCACTGAATATGTTGTACTCAAGGAGCCTACAACCAACAGAGCATTTATTGTTGCAGCTCAGTTAGCTGATAAAATTTGTCAGATGCTTACTATTGAAAAGCAGGTTGTTGCAGAATTTGATGCCGTTGTGTTTCAGGACAAGCGTGTCTATCATCCCCTCATTGACCATGTCACCGTTCCGGTTCTGCTTGATGAATCAATTTTGGCCAATGAAGGAACAGCTGTTTTGCATTGTGCGCCGGGTTGCGGGCCAGACGATTACTTGCTTGGTATTAAAAATAATTTAGAAATTTTCTCACCAGTCTCCGATGATGGAAAATATACCTTTGGCATCATGCCTGCAGAGCTTGAGGGAATGCCGGTTGCCGATGGGCAATTTTGGGTACTCAAGGCATTGGCACAAAAAGGGCGCTTGCTTCATAAAACCTCCCTTACTCACTCATATCCACATTGCTGGCGTTGTCACAATGGGTTGATTTTCAGAGCAACCGATCAGTGGTTTTGTGATCTGCAAAAAAATGATCTTGTTTCTAAAGCGTTGCACGAGCTTGAGTATATTGAATTTATTCCTGCGTGGGGTAAGCAGCGTCTTTTATCATTTGTTGGCAACAGAACCGAGTGGTGCATTTCGCGTCAGCGCCAATGGGGCGTTCCGATTCCAGCTTTGTTATGCGGCACCTGTAATTGGGCATACTTGGATGCAGAATTTATTGCCAAAGTTGCAGACCGCGTTGCGCATCAAGGTGTTGAATATTGGGATTGGGTGACCATTACCGATCTTCTTGAAGAAGGTTTACTCAAGCCAGACTTTGCATGCGCAAGTTGTGGCAACAACGATGTAAGCTCTTTTGTTAAAGAAGAGGATATTCTTGATGTTTGGTTCGACTCCGGTGCAAGCAGCTATGCCGTGCTTGCTCAAGATTCCAACATGTTAGGGTTTCCTGCAGACTTGTACCTTGAAGGGTCCGATCAGCATCGAGGCTGGTTTCAAAGCTCTTTGCTCTGTGCAATGGTGATTGAGGGCAAAGCTCCGTACAAAGCGTTGTTAACACACGGTTTTGTGGTTGATGAAAAAAAGCACAAAATGTCCAAGTCGGTTGGCAACGTAGTTGCGCCCAATGAAGTAATCAAGCAGTACAGCCGCGATATTTTGCGCTTGTGGGTTGCCAGTGCCGATTATCAAGACGACATTGTTATTTCTGAAAAAGTGCTTAAAAATATGGCGGAAGTGTATCGAAAAATTCGTAACACCTGCCGATTTCTTATTTCAAATTTGTATGACTTTGATGCATCAAAAGATCTGGTTGCGTTAGAAAGTCTTTTGAGTTTGGATCAATTTGCTTTGGCGCAGCTTCATGAGCTCAATGCAAAAGTTCAAGATGCTTACGCGCAGTATCATTTCTCAAGCATTGTGCAGCTGGTGAATAATTATTGTGCCAACGATTTGAGTGCTGTTTACTTGGACGTTATCAAGGATCGTTTGTACTGTGAAAAAGCTGATGGTCATCCTCGGCGTTCGGCCCAAACGGTTATGTATCATATGCTCCAGGTGCTTGTTCGTTTGCTCGCGCCGATTATGTCATTTACTGCAGAAGAAATTGCCGATCATGTTGGGCTTGATCAAGATTCTGTTCATTTGACCGACTTTGCCCCTTGTCGAGATATTTGGGAAGAGTTGCGTCCGGTTGATCATCTACGTGTACCACTTGGTCAGTCGCGTGTTGAGTCGACCGTGAAAATGCAAGGCTTCTGGATCATGCTGCATGAATTGCGCGCTGCAGTGCTCAAGGCAATTGAACCATTGCGTGAGCAGGGTGTCGTCAAGCATTCACTCGAGGCAAAAGTGACTATACACGTCACCAAGATTGAGGGCATACGCGACCTGTTCAATGAATTTGTACAAGAACATAAATCGCTTGAAGATGTGAATAAATTCTTCAAAGACTGGCTCATTGTTTCACATGTTGAGTTTGTTTCGTCACTTGGCGACTGTCAGTCAACCGATCTTAACTGGTTGTCGCTCAAGGTTGAGCATGCCGATGGGGTTAAATGCCCACGTTGTTGGCATTGGTGCATCAGTACCCATGACAAGCAACTGTGTAAGCGTTGCGAATTGGTTTTAAAATAAGATATTGATAATTTATCGAGATCCAGAAGCGTATTTAAGGCTCTGAGTACTATTTTGTATTCAGGGCCTTAAAATTTTTTATTTGAAGTCAGTAAATTGTATTTTTATGCTTGCTTAAGCAAAACATTCTTTTTGTGACAAGCGATACCAAAAAATGCAATTTTTTTGACCCCTCGGCTCTCGAGCTCAGTCGCATAGCTTCTACTCTTAATCTGCTCAAGAGCACGATCAGCGCACTTTTGCATAGATTCCTTAAGATCTTTTTTCTTAAATTCTATGATAATGCCGGGCAGTGTTTTGTCCTGGGGTATAAGCATGATATCGTAACGACCATAACCGCTTTCGCGATTTGAGCGTACGGCGTATTTTTTTGAAAAGAGTACCAACAAACCTAGGGCAAAAAGGTGGTAACTTTTTTCAGGTTCTGCATCAGAGATGTCATGAAAACTCATGCTTTGTATCATAAATTTACTTAAAAGTTTTTCAAAAAGTTCACCATCAGCATCGCGCAGTGCAGATTCTAGGTATCTAAAATCGTCATTACCTAAGCTTTGTTTAAAGAGACTGTCGACGAGCGTGTTAAAAAGAATGAGTAGTTCTTTATTGGGAAGTATAAGCTCGACATACGTAAGTCCTTCTTCAACGTGGGATGATGCTGCGGTGAGATAGCCGCTAAAAAGAAGAAGTGTCCAAATTGAGTTTGCATCATTGAGCATGCCTGGCAGCGCCATGCCTTCATTAATGATAATATCAGGCAGAGAATTTCCAGTGATTAAGAGGCCGCAAGCATCTTTAACCTGTGTACTTGCTTCGGCAATAATCGTATTGATAAGCGCGTTGTCGCTCGTGTTGACCCAGTAGGGGCGAAATACGCCGGATTCATCAATACAATTAAGTGCTGACCATGGGTTGTAAATTTTTGTTTGACCGATTAAATAGCCATTATACCACGCTCTGAAATCGGCATGAATATTTTCAAGCTGATAGTCTTTGAGGAGACGTTCAACTTCCTGCTCCGTAAAGCCAAAGCTATTCGCAAAGTCTTGCTGTAAAACCGTAGCGACTTTAAGGTTATTTAAGCCTGAGAAGATTCCCTCTTTTGCTGTGCGCAAAATGCCGGTTACAATACTTCGTTCAAGGCTAGGATTATCCTTGAGGACATCGGTCAAAAAACCTCGCATAAATGAAATTACTTCTTGGTAATATCCTTTAACAAAGGCCATGTGAATAGGGGCATCATACTCATCGATTAAGACAATGACTTTAGCTTTGTGATAGCGTTCAAGAAAACGTGAGAGATAGAGCAGGCTCATCTGATAATCGGCATGAGTAGATGAAAGCGAGGTTATTTTGTTAAAAAATTCTTTTTCGTTTGTATCTAAAATATCATTATCTAATAAATAGCTGTGTTGTCGATATTCATAAGCAATGAGATGAATAATTTTATGGTAGGTATCCTGCCAGTTCGATTCTTTAATGCTTTTAAAAGTTATAAAAATAACGGGGAACTTCCCTTGCAGTTTTGCCATTTCAGGGATCTGCCAGATTTTTTTATCCTCAAAAAGGTAAGCATGTGATGTTGTTGTTTTTTCAAAAAAATATTTGAGCATTGATAAGTTGAGTGTTTTACCAAAACGGCGAGGGCGAGGCATGAGTGTTACTATTCCACCCTTGTAAAAAAGCTCTTGGATAAGTAATGTTTTATCAACGTAGTAGTAATTATCTTCAATGAGTTTTTTGTAATCACTGAGTCCAATTGGTAACCGCTTCATGATCCAAGCCCTTACGATTTTAAAAACTTATGTTACAGCTTGCTTTGGTGGGATTATACAAAGTATATCAACGATAGGTTCAATGGCAATGAATGGTCTTAAGTGGCTTGTGTCGGTCTGATACATTCAGTTACTATGGATAAGTAATTGATTTTTAGGGGGATACGATGTTTTTTAACTTTTATGCACCAAGATCGTGTTTCAGCTGCTCCAAGCTTTTTTTGAGCGTAGTGAGTCTATTTTTTAAATTCATGAGTTTATTCTTGAGGAGGCGTAATTTTTTGGCCAAAGGATCTTCAAATGTTGGAACTAGATAGTTGTTGAGCTCTTCTGGTAAATTATCGCGTACGTAAAAGAAAATGTAGGGCGTTCCATCCAGGTTTTCGTCATAGTCTTCTTCTTCTTCTTCGCTTTCGCTACCACTCTGAATGTTAAATTTTTCTATCCCAGCTGCTGCAATTCTTTGAACAAGTTTCTCTGCATCGTAAACAGTTTCATCGTCAAATTTTCTCCATGTATTATCTCTCGGATCTTTTGCATAGGCCCAGTAATGGCCAGCACCAAATGCACCTTGATGAACGACAAAGCCAACGAGTGAGTAGGTTATATTCCCAATTGATTGATCTAAAAATATATGAGGAGGGAGTGTCAGATTCTGATCAAAAGTAACAGGTTGCATAATTTTTTCTTGAACATAAATAATTTGATTTTCTGTAATTGTTACAGGGAAACCTTTATCATCGGTTATGACGTTGCCATCTTCATCACTTTCTGTTTTTTGAATCTCAATTTCTTCTTCTATATTTTTGAATCGATTAAGCGAGACAATAAGGTAGGGAGGAGCATCTGCAATCGATAACTGTTTAGTTGCATCAACGTTTCTGTTGCACAGATCACATTGATATTGATTTTCATCTGTTAACTGTTCTTCTTCAAAATATTTTTCGATACAAGATTCAATTGAGGCGTTTGGTGTTTCAGGTATCGAAATTTTGAGTATAAAGTCAGGGCTCGCAGCGTTTTCAGATAGGTGACCTGATGCACACATTACTTTTGAATGACTCTGTATTAAGAATAATTGTTTAATAAAATCAGGGTTAGGATCTTTGCTCATGAGATAATTGAGAAAGTATTCTAAATATTCGGGTGTATCTTGTTGCTCATCAAGTCCCCACCAATCTGCAATTCGATTGATGATAGTGTGATGAAAGTGATTTGTTTCAGTATTAATATCCAGAGGGCCTTCAGATAGGGCTTGCTCTTCAGTTGATGCCTGCAAATCTTTTAATAAACCGATATATTGTACTATTCCATCGCTTTCTTCATCGTGCATAAATGTCGGTTCATTTTTTTTAAGATACTCTGATAGTGGCGTTATATGAGAGAAACATTGAGTGCTTGCATTCATGTAACAGCTATTCGCGCAATTGATGAGACCTCGATTGATAGCACCAGCTTGTCCTGTGCTCAAGAAAATTGAAAAAATAGCTACAAGAACGCGTATTGATTTCATTTTCCCGTCTCACTTTGTGACAGTGCTTTTTTCAGATGTGTAAGACTATTGCTGAGCTGTCCTAATTTTGTTTTAAGCAGTGTTAATCTTTGTTTTAGTTGGTTTAATTTTTCACTGAGTGGATCTTGTGGTTGCACAAGGGAGTCCGTAATTTTCTTTCTAATCAGATCAATAACATCTTTATTTTGAAGCGGCTTTGTTGATACCAGAGCTTCTTGGATTATTTCTTGTTTAATTTTTTCGAGTGCTTTGTCTGCTTCCAATTTTTTTATTTTCTCTGAGAGTGCTGTGTTGGTGAGGAGTTCTTGAACTATATTATCAAATGCATCTGTAACATTTTTTTTATCAATATCTGATTGTTTAAAATCAGTTTTAGAAGTTCCCTCTTTATTCATAATTATTTCTATAAAATTATCAAATTTGTAGGGATCATCATTTTTATTGATTTCATCTTGGAGTGAGGAATTTTCAAGAAGGCGTTCGAGGGCGGTTTTTTTAGAAAGAGGGTGCGGAGTATTGATATCAAAATTTTCTACAAGAAATTCAAAAAATTTAAAATATGTTTGAGGTGAAAATTCATCAATAAAGCTAGCATATTCAAATTTTTTATTATAAAAATTATCAGTAGGGGGTATCTTATTCGTAATCAGCTTTTCTACTTCGTCTTTTGATTTTCTTTCTAAGAGGCTTTCTAAAAAGTCAACAAAGAGATGGAGTATGCTTTCACCGCTTTTTACATGCGCAAATCGATATCCTGGATTTTTCTTGAGTTCATTTTCCAGTTTTGCTTTTTTTATTTCTGTACTCATTTGAAGTGTTTTGAGTTTTTCGGAAAAGGTTTCATCAATAATTGGTACTATCTGTGGCTTAGGTTGAATTGGTTCTGGTTTAGGTTGAACAGGCTGTGGCTTTGGAGTAATCGGTTTAATTGGCTCTGGCTGAAGAATTGGTTCTGGCTTGGGAGCAATTGGTTGGATTAGTTCTGGTTGATCAGCTGGAGTTTCTTGTCGTTGATAAAAGAAAATATATGGTGCCTGAGCAGCTGCAGTTACGCCAGCTATTGATTGATTGCTACGGGATGAATCATTGTAATGGTACCATGCGTGACTACCGCTATCTTTAACATCTGCATTGTAATGACCTCCGCCTGTGCCACCTAGATGTAAGACTACACCAATCAAATGGAAAGTGACCTCTCCTGTTTCATCAGCCAGGACAAGTTTTTCTTGCGATGCAACTGGTGTCATGATACGGCTTGCAACTCCATTAAGTTGTTCAAAGCGTTTAGGTGATAAAACAAGAACTCGGGGTAGTTTTTTAAGAGAGAATTTTCTTGTGCCACCCAGAGAACCGCACGATTCACAAAAAAATTCATCAACTCTTTCGCTTTGATTAAGAAAGTTATTTAGAAGACTTAATAGGCTTACAGCAGTAGCTTGATTTGGGGTTGGGAGCGAGAGTAGCCATGCAGGATCGAGTTGTGTTGATTGGTGTAATCCTTGCTGACAAACAAGAGTTGATTGGAGCGTTATTTCAAAAACATTTTTTACATCAGCGGTGATTTGATTTTTGAGTTGAATGTGATTGAGGACAGATTCCCAGTCATAAAGATCTATGTCATTTTGAATTTTAGTTATTTGAGCATCAGTAATAGCATAGATTTTTGTTGTATAATTACTAGAGGCACTTTTCTTGTTCCCTTCGATAGAAGTGATATCTTTCAAGTGATGTTTAATATCTTCAATATTCGTTATTGGGTATGCCTCAAGTCTGTGTTTAAAGGAGCTGAATACTTCTTCGTGGAAATTGTGTGTTGCATATCTACTTCTAAAAAACTCAGTGATAGTTCGTTTGAGTTCAAATGTTGGCTTTGATTCTTCTGTGAGTGTGGAGAGAACGTATGAAAGAAATTCTTGGGCATCATGTTGCCCTAAGGCCATATTTTTGATGCTTTCATTTTTGGTATTTCTAACGATATAAGCACGAAGAGCTTTTGATCCAGAAATGGCATTTGATTCTGTGCGAAGTTTATTGAAAAACGCAATTAACTGGCCGGGAATAGAGTCTGCGATGTAATAATTTTCTTTGTTTAAAATTTTTTCAAGTGCTGGAATGTTGCTGAGGACTTGCATGGAAGCGTTAAAAAAACAGTCATTTCCATTTTCATTATTAATTCCAGGATTTGGTTTTGTCTTGGGTGTAACATTCAAAGCAAAATTTTGAGAAATGCTAACCATGAAGGATAGAATAAAAATCAGGCTTATTTTGTTGAATATCATCACCACACACTCCAAGGCTTGATGAACTAAAAACTATTTTTTTACGCACACCGGGCATTGCTTGGATGAGCTGAGTCCCTTGATGAATTCAACCGTTCCAAACTTTTTATACAAACAGGTTTTATGGTACGCATGCTTGCATGAATACATTTTTCTGTTGGGTGCCTTAATCTGTTTATGGCAGAGCTTGCACACCAGTTTTGTAAGCTGCGTTGTATGTTTCTGAATTTCATCATGAGCAAGTTTTTTCATGTCGTAATGATCGATCTTTCCATTGATTGATCGTCCATTAACCTTAGCCATTATGTCTCTAAAAACCTGGTTTCGCTCGGTTCCTGGAACACCTTTTGATTGTATGATTGCATGGACGAAGCTATGAGCTTTTTTCAGCGTAACAAGATGTTTTTTGCGATGAGTGAGTGTCTTGCGTGTATGTGAGCTTGAAGCTTGTTGAGTTGAGCTTGCGTCGTGATGAGCTTGGGCAGGAAGTTGTTTTTGGTAACTCGCCAAAAGTTTTTGTGTTCCTGCAATGATAGCGGTCATATCGTTATAATCGACGGCAAGCGATCCTGTTGCCGCATCAAAGTATGATTTTTGGTAGAGTTGATGCATAACAAAACCACGCACGGTGTGCCACATCGCGTTACGGTAGTCAGGGTTGCTGATTGTCATGCGGTTGGTCAGATAGTCAAAGAGTGTTGCTTTGATTGCCCGCTTTGCTAAGCGAAAGTGCATATTCAGCGGCTTGGTTGCCGGTTTATATTTTGCGGGAAATCGTGCCTTGAGGTAGTGCCTTAGGTTCCGCTTGATGGTACTTAACTGTTTTGGAGTTAATTTTTTTCCATGTGCGGTAATAAGCACGTGTCCAGTTGTCGCAATTTTGCGGAGCTCGTGCTTGGAAAGATTGAGGTTATGACGCTTAACCTTTGATACCAGGTAAGCATCAAACTCTTTGAGTGCATGATTATGAGGTATATATTTTTCTGTGTTAACAAGCAGCGCAGAGAGCGCAATACCCTTGATAAAAAGTAACAGAAGAAAAAATCGTATTCTTTTGGCGCAGCGATGCATGACAACCCCTCTCAATTTTTCTATCTCATTATTTATCTCACGATAGCTGGCTTATCCAAGCCGAGTCAACAGATCTATATCTGTGCAGCTTGAGCGCTTAAAGCTAGATCTTAAAGCTGCGTGCCAGGGTAAACATCAAACAAACCAATGAGCTTACAAAAACAATTTTAAGAATGATGATCGTTATAAATGCATTGTTATTATTAAAATCAAACCATTTCTTCATGAAGGCTCCCCGCCAATTTTTTTATAATTTTAAAATACCATTAAATATCGCCACCAATAAGGGCGATAAATTAATAATAGCAAATGTAGTCTGCTGAATTCAAGAATTGAGTAAAGTTGGATGCTACTTGCCAAGGGCTGCTGCAATGACTTCAATTTTGTTGAGCTGGTTTTGCATAGCGGTCAGCTGTGACTCGCTGTTCTTAATTGAAGCCTCTTGCATGTGGGCGAGTCTGCTTGAATTTTCAATTTCGCTCGTGCTTCGGGCAAGGCGTTGAGCTTCTGCCGCACGTTGACGCGCTTCAGAAGTGACACTCAGCTGCTTCTCGCGCAGTTCTTTGAAAATTCTTTGAACATTGACAAGATTTTGTCGATGAGTAGAGACTTTCGTGCGAAGTTTTTCTTGTTCCTGCTTGAGTGAACCAAGATCTTGGTTTATGCGGTCAACTTGATTTTTGCTTTGTTCAAGCGCTCGTTTAATTGCACCGAGGTCGGTATGTGCAAATTTAACCTGACGCATGAGCGGTTCAAGCTTATTTTGAGCATTCCGTATTTGAGCCTCAAAGGCCTTTTGAGCTTGTTCTTCGGTTAATTGTGGGTTTGCTTGTGGTGGAACAAGCAGAGGGGTTGGGATAGCAGCAAACAGGGTGTGGCGAGCGTGCGAGATAAAGACTCCGGCAAGCGTTGAGAGCAAGAGAACTGCTAATAACTTTTTCATGATCAAACCCCTTCTTTATATTTTTATTGCTCAAGTGTAGCCGTTGTCTTGGTAAGATTTTCAAGGACCGTCTGCTGGTTTTTGAGTAAGCCGGAAACATCGTTAATAGTTGCTTGCAGTTTTGCTACAGCTGACTGAGCTGTTGCAACATCTTGAAGCTTGTTTGCTTGTTGTAAAACTGCCAGCAGTGGTTGTGCGTCTTGCAGCTGCAGATTAGTTTTTTTAATAATCTGGTCGGCTTTATCTTGGGTGTTTTTGAGAAGCTGTTGCATACCAACAACTCTTTGCTGCATGGTTGCTATTTTTTTCTTGAATTGTTCATGCTCGCGCCGTACATCTTGTGATGCGTTTTCTAGTGCAGAAAGCGGAGCGCGTTTGAGCTCAATTTCGCGGTGCATTTTTTTTACATTCTCATGTGCAAGCGCAGCTGCGGCTGTTGCTGCTGAGGTACGCGCTGCATCGCCGGCAAGGTTTGCCCGCAGGTGTGTTGTTGCGATGCTTGCAAGGACAGCGACGGTTATTTTAATTAGACTCATTTTCATGAGCATCTCCCTTTTTTCATAATATTTTATTTCAAAACATCTACTATTTTATCGTAGAGATTTTTGATTTCTGTTGGTTTTACCAGGGGGCTGCTTGAATTAGTTGGGTCAGAAAACTTTTTTTCAAAGTTATTCTGAATAAGTTTGAGAGAGTCCCTTGCTTGTTCAAGGTCTTTTTGGTCTGCAGCTGCAATAGATTGAGGAGGAGTTTTCTTTTTTTCAGTATCAGCTCGCTTGTAAGCAGCATCTGTTTTTTTATCATAATAATCTTTAATGGCTGTTATTTGTGTGGCAACAATTGGTGTAATGGGGCAAAGATTTTTAAGATTATCCAAGATTACACCCCGCGCATCATCTTGTTTCGTTTGAAGTTCGGCATCACTTGTTGGGTAAACGATCATACATACAAGGTGCGAAAGAAATTTTTCAACAGTCGATTTGGCCCTAATAACTTCTTGATCAAATCTTAATTTATCTTGCTGACTCAGATTACCATATGCTTTTTCGTGTATTTTGAATTTATCAACCAGCCTGCCAATAATACCAAGCTGGCCTTTATAGTATTCTTGAATATCAGTTGCTTCATCAGCTTTTTCGTTGATATTTTCCATGGCTTTTACAATTTCTTTGTGAGTCGACATGAGGCTGTCTTTATTTTTTGCATATTTTTTTGATGATTGAGAACTAGATGAGTAAGACTTCTTTGGTTCACCAGTCTTAGAAGAATCAGTGTCAGTACCAAAGGGTGCTGCTTTGGTCGTTGTTAATCCCCTGGAAGAACTAGGTGATCCATACGATGTTGGTGAACTTTGCCCCCAGCTAGAACTGGGTGAATAGCTACTTTGTGTACCATAGTTCGGTGTTGGTCGATATCCACCGCCACCTCCCCAGCCATATCCACCTTGACCAGAAGGGCGATATCCACCGCCACCCCAACTGGTGCCACCAAATCCACCACCACGGCTGGAAGGTGTTGATGCATGGCGATGTCTTCCGGTAGCAGTTCTGCTGCGCAGGGCAGTTTGAGCTTTTTGTTCACGAAGTTTAATTTTTGCTTCACGCGCTGTTTGTACCTCCTTGCCGCCTGCTATTTGAGAAAGGCCTTGAGCAATAGGAATGACATCGTCCGAAAAAATTTTTGCAATGCGTCGTTCGGTCGATGAAAGATTGCGCGGTGTTGGAACTTTGACTTTAAAACGTTGTTCATCTTTTTTCTCAAGTTCTTTTCCATTTTCATCACCTTTGCGCGATGACATGGAGCGTCTTTTTGGAGCGGCAGAAACTTGTGTTGAGTAGGCGATGAGTAAAAGTGTTAAAATAATGCGGAAGTTCATGATTCCTCCTCATCATCATCTAAATTAATTTTTTTTGGCGGTAAAGCTTTCTGCTCTGGTGCGCCCCGACGTCCTCGTTTTTTTCGTTGAATAATTTTACGAGGTTCCGGCAGATCAAGCTTTTCTTGTGCGCGTTTGAGCAATTCAGCCTGCTCTCGTTCTGCCGATTTAATTTCTTGGGCTTCAGTAACTTGAATTTGTTTATGGAGTTTTGAAAGTTCATCGACGGTACTAACAATTTTTTTACGGAGCTCATTGGTTGCTGGGTTGTCGGCATAGAGGACCGCAAGGTACAATTTCTTTGAAGCAAAAATATCTTTTTGAACGGTAATCTCATCAAGTGCATCTTGATAATGGGTAAAAAATTGTTTGAATTGGTCTGAAATTTTAGGACTTGTTTCAACAATCTGCTCAACCGATGCGAGCAGTTCAACCAGTTGGTCCATGTAATAATCGTACGCTTTTTGTTTTTGATCAGAAACTTTGATTGGGGCTTGCTTGCCTTTTTCTTGTGTAATAACAATTGGTTCTAAGAAAAGATTTTTAAGATCTTTACCAAGGTCCTGTTTATCAGCAGCGGCCTTTTTTTCTGGCTCTATAAACGGTTCAGTCACGGGAGCTGTTAGTGGAAATGTTGGTTGGCTTATGGCAGCTCCCGGCATGGGACGTGCGGGAAGTTCACCTTTTGCTTCAGCCTCTTCAACTGCTTTTTCGATATCTTTTGCGAGCTGTTCAAAGTCTACCCCCTGGAAAAGATCTTCAAAGCTAAAGGTCTTTGCACTCCAGAATGAGAGGCAAAGATACATGAGTGCCAGGGAAAGAAAACAGATAAATTTAAAGGTGCTCTGGGCTGTTTTCATGTAAATCCTTTGCTTTTATAAAACATCTCCTCAAGCTAGGAGCTGAGCCATGATGCACTACTTTTAGTTTAATTGAATCGGTTTAAATATGTCAAATGTTAAAAAATGTTTAATTTTTAAAAATAAAAAAAATCAAAATAGAGATTATTTGTTAACTCCAAGGCCAGGTTTTTTATTGCTTGATTTTGTGATAACGCTTGGAATAGCAATCATTTCGATAGCAGTATTGGGGAAATTGCTCCACGTAGCGGTGCAAACGCAGCGTGCAATGGTGCAAAAGGCTCACCTGGTCGATAATATGGTGGAGCTTGCGAATAATCGTGCTGGAGGTTGCGATTTAGCAGTTCATCGATACCAAGCGCAGCTGATATTTGATGAGGCGGCTCATGGTGCATGGTGCCAGCGGTGGAGGGGGCAATCGATTTTACCAGAACAGCCGATAAGGCTTGCTCTGCATGAAGTTGATTTTCAAGGGGGTAAGAATCTTTTTCGATCAGGAGTGTGAGAGGGTTAGTGTGCGAAGTAATAAATTGACTCAGGCGTTTTCTCTTATCGAGTGCATGATTTATTTGAGTTGTACAACAATGCTGAGCTTGTTTGTATTTGGTTTTGCATCGTCGCTCTATAAAGATGTTTCCCATGCACGATCGGCTCTGCATGCTCATCTTTATCTGCAGCTTGCGCGTGATGTTGTTAAGCGAGATTTGTTAGGAGCAAGTGGGTTCTTGCAGGACTATGATGTTGAGAAGAATATTTTTAAGAAATATTGGATTGATCATGCTGGTCGACGACAGTTTGCATGGATTGGATATCAGGTGAGACCTAAAGGACTTGCACGATTTCAAGGGATTTATGATCCCCAAGGAGGAACTTGGAAAAAGAAATCGGTGAGCTCTCTTCCTGCGCAGATTAGACAGCTTGATTTATCATGTTCGCTTGATGAGGTAACAAAGCAGGTGCTGCGTGTAACCATGACGTATCATGTGGAAGAGCAGGGCCGCAAGCGCATACTGAGTGATCAATCTTTGATAAGAAATAGGGTGGTGTGATGAGTCGTAACCATCATGCATTTGCAACATTATTGGTACTGACAATACTTATGCCGTTAAGTATCCTTGTATTTCATTTTTGGCATACGGCGAGCATTTATTATGAATTAACGATTCAGCGACAAAAGTGTCATGAAGAGGTGCAGCAGCTTGAAGCAGTGCTTGCAGTAGTCGTTAAACAGCTCAAAAAAGATCATGTAATTATTTGGGGGCAGTTGGGCCGCCTTGCTCAACCGCTTGTTTTGCCACTCGTGCTGAGTCAAGATAGTAAGACTAAGAGCGCTCATTTTCGTGCGCTCATTGATAAGCCATTATTACTTGACGAGCAGCAGGTCAGAATTTGCATACAACTTCTTGTGCAACAGGAACGCGTTAAACGATCACTGACCTGTTTATTGAACCGTGAACAAATGCGACAAAAAGAGAAAGAGGGTTATGTCTTTACGATTGACTACTTTACTCTGGGGGCAACAAATATCTAGAGATAAAGCAAATCGTCTTAATCGGTCTTATTTCTTGATACGCTGCTGCGTATGTGGGTAGATTTAGAGACATTTCATCGTTGAAATTGAAGCGTTATAAATAATGATTGGGAGTGGGATGTTTAAAAAAAATATTATAAAAAACTTTTTAAGTAGATTATTGATACTTTTGGCATTATCTGCGCAGCAGCTATCGGCAGAAATTATTGTTTATAAGCAAGTAAAAAAATCTCCTCATAGTGTTTCGGGGTTTGAATATAACCATGCTGATTGGGATCACGTAACAAATACCTGCGATTCTAATGAAAAAATATCATATGAGTGGAATCAGATCTATCTTATTTTAGATAAATATCAGTGGCCGACATGTCTTGCGCATGTGTTCAGTGATAAAGAAAAAAAATCTTTATTTCAAGAAGAAAGCTCTTCCTCAGCTGCCAATAGCTCACGAGAGTTTCAATTTATTAAAGAAAAACTTTTTAAAGTTACAAGCAAAATAAAAAAGGATATTGAGAGAGATCTTAATAGATACAGGGGTACTATTAAAGAATCCATTGAAGATGTGAGCGCGAATATTAATAATTTTGATATAAAATGCTGCTGGGTGCCAACATCATTTTATGAGTTATGTGCATTGGAAGAATTTATAAATTATACAGGTAATGACCAATTAGCAGCAATAGAATTTATTGGAAAAAGTTGCATTAACTACTTATTAAAGGGTGATCAGAGGTATTTTAATAGACTGACAAATAAACAGCTTTCATCTTTTTATAATGGAACTGTTTTTTCATTGAACGCTATACAACTTGGCTTTGCGTCTATTTATTATCCTGATTATTTTGAAAAATATTTTAATCAAAAGGTTCATGAGTATATTAAAAAGCCGGAAAGTTCTCTTCAGGGCCTTGATGAGATGTATAAATTCATTAACCAAGCTCTGACAATAAAACATGCTGCTTGTTATTTAAATAATAAAATTGTTGAAATTTTGAAGGGTATAAACTTTTTTGATAAAACAACTGATGAGCAAAGAGAGCTTATTAAGGCTGAGGTTAAAAATAAAATAGCTGCTATTTTATCTAAGGAAGATTTATTAAAAAAAGTAGCACCATTTCATGGTGCAATGGCCTATCTGCGAAATGATTATAAAGACTCATTTGATGCTTTTATTGATCTTGAATATCAAGCCTACATGGAGAACAAATGCATACTTTTTCGTGGTGCAGGTTTAGTGAGTCAAAATACAGGTAATCCTTCTGATAGCTTAGTCTTATCTAATAAACTTGTTGATTCAACGCTGATGTTGCACACTAAAGCGCCGTTAGATAGCCGTGAATCTATTGTTCAAGCTTATACCAATAAAAATTTTAAACCGCGATCAATATCTTATGGCCTAACACTTTTTGCCGGAGTTATATTAGATGGAATGGCATGCGCTTTAAAATATATGTATAAGTCTGAATCTTTTGCTCAGGCTTTGCTTGTTTCTAAGTCTGAATATGTAGCGAATAGATGTAATAACCTTTTTAGAATTCCACCAATTTCAACGCTTGTTGGCTTATTTTCATCGGGTGAATTTTTTCATGGACGAGCAACTGCCGTTGTGCCAGACCAAGATTATAAAGATCGAGCATATCAGGTTGATCAAATTTTGGAGGGTGATGTTCAAGATTATACAGGATCTTTTTTACAGTGCCGAGATCCTTTGGAGCATGAGATATTGTTTTCGACTTATGTGCGAAAAAACTTAGTTGGCTTAAGGTTTCCTGATGATATGAATTTGAACAAATGGAGCTTTAAATCAAATCCATTATTAAAACATGCTGAAGAAATAAGAAAAAATCATCAATATTCAGCTGAAATGCTTAGAGGTATTTTGCAGCAGCATGGTAACCCAAGCAGCTCAGGGGAATCTGGTTTGTCGCTCATGAGTGGTACAAAAAATGAAGGTTTAGCCGAAAAACTTGCAGGCCTGAAGGGGAAATTGCAGCTTCTTAAACAGAAGTTGGGAATGTTAAAAGACAAGCTTGCTTCGCTCAAAAATAAATTAAGTTTTATTGATCACCCAATTTCATCTATTTGGGCAATAAACGAAGGAAAGTGTTCTCGAGCTGAAAAACTCGATGCATTTATTGCCGATTGTTCAACACATAAAAATCTTAATAGCCACATCCCTGTACATCAACATGGTGATGGAATATGTCGAATTGCGACATTGAATGTTCATTACTGGGCTGACCCAAAAAATAATGGAAATTTTGAGAACATTATCAAGCTTATTGAATCGATTAATGCCGATGTTCTTATTCTTCAAGAAGTGAGTTGGGATGAAACTTACTTTTTAAAAAAAACAGCACAAGAACTTCAAGCAATATTTACGTCACTGGGTTATTCGGAGCAACATTTTTGTAAGGCAGCTACGTTATTTGGTGCGCCCTTTGGTAATGCCATTTTCTCAAAATATCCACTAGTTCCTGGTAAGCAAGTGAGCTTGGTTAAATACAATATGATATTTAATGGGGAAGATCGCTGTTATGTAGGAGTTGCTGTGCAGCTTCCTGATGCAAAAACGATTGATGTTTATGCTACACATTTGGATGTATTTGATGAGTCAGGAGCAACAAGGCTGAGTCAAATCAAAAAACTTGTGACCGATATTGATAGTGAGGGGGACCAAAGAAATATTTTAATTGGAGCAGACTTTAACGAAAATAGGCAAAAAGATTATCAATATGAAGTAAGCGGAAAGCTTGCATGGGACCTTCTTGTTGCCGAGCATAAAAGCCGTGGGATAGATCCAGTTCCTGTTGCAGTTTCTGCACACCTTGAAAGTAATGGATTTAGTGATTGTTTTTCTTGGGCACAAATTTCAGCGCCAAAATTTACTGTCTGGACCGGGACGGTTGTCGACTTTTTGTACCTTAAAAATTGGGATTTAAAAATAGATGGTTGCTATGTTTGGTATGATGCAGCAAGTGATCATTTGCCGGTTATTATGGATATAAAAATTCCTGCCCAGTCTTAATTTTGAAGAGCATGATGGCTTTGTGGTTGACTACTTTACTCTGGGCAATTCTTTTTAACGCCGCATTTTTTATGCCCGATTACTTTGGGTTTGGTGCTGTTGTTGGCATTATTTTTTTTTTATACAGTCTGCTAGCAATAAAAAATATATCGCGATCTGTTGTGGTGAGTAAAGGCTTTTGGTTTGGATTGTGGTGGGGCGTGCTTGTTTTTTTTCCCCAGTTGTATTGGGTCTGGTCTGTTTTATATCATTTTTCAGAGCGATCGTTTTTGTTCAAACTAGGGGCCTATGGTTTGCTCTGCTCATACTTTGCTTTCACCAGTGCTTGGTGGGTTGGTAGCATGATGTTTATCGGTTGGTATGCACGGCGCACCTTTGTTCGTCTGACGATTTATCTGTTTGCTACGTTGAGTTATTTTATGTGGTTTGGAGATATTGGTGCGTTGATTTTGGCCAGTGGCGACGGCTATCCATTGCTCAATCCTCTGATTCCGCTTTGTGCCTATCGGTGGTTTGTTAAACTTGTCTGTTTGGTGAGTTCATTGGTTGTTGGGCCAAACCATTTTTACGACCCTTTACCAGCCAGCTGTAGCATAATCTCTCTCAAGCCGATGGTGACTCAGCAGAATAAGCATCAGGTAGACCCGAGTTCTTTGGGGCAAAAAATTTATCACCAGTTGTGCGATATACAAAGCTCTTTGAAACATCAAAAAAAAAATATAAAAACGGCTATCTATTGCGGGGCAGAAAGCTTTTTTCCATTTCCGCTTAATAATTATCCAGAGCTTGTAGCTTTGTGGGGATCTGCAATTTCGCATGATGCGAGCCTATTGCTCGGGGCGTATTATCAATGTGGCCAGAATGTTTATCAAGCAGCATTTTTAATCCAACAGTGTCGTATAAAAAAAATCTATGTCAAAAAACATCTTGTTCCTTTCATTGAGCATATTCCCTATGCATGGTCAACTTTACATTCTAAGGCAAGCTTGTTGTCTGAACAACAGGAAATGTTTGTGTACGGAAAAAATTCCTCCTACAACAAGCGCTTTGCCATTGCAAGTGATTGCATTGTTTTGCCTCAAGTTTGTTCTGAATTTATTTTTTCACATACAACTCGTTGCTTCAGACGTTGGGTGTGTGGTGAAAAATCGACATGCGTGGTGTGGTTAGTGAATGATAGTTGGTTCATCGGGTCGTTCAAACGAGTTTTGTTGCTTGCGGGGTGCTTGCGTGGTGCCTGGATTGGGTTGCCGGTGATTTCAATTTCACATGAATTAATGAGTAATAAATGCAGCGTAAACCGCCTAGGATTTTGAGCAAACTCTTGGTATACTCGTGCGAGTATTGAAAAGTCTATTATGATGCTTTTATAAGCATTCCTGAAAGGATATCCATGAAAGTATACATGCTCAAAGATGTTGAGAAAGTTGGCATGAACGGTCAGATTATTACCGTTTCTGATGGCTATGCGCAAAATTTCTTGTTTCCACGCAAACTTGCAGTCAAAGTTACTGATGAAAATATCGCTTTCCTTAAACAAAAACAGATTAAAGAAAAAGTTACCGCAGAGGTGATTTCAACTAAGGCTGCAATGCTTGCTGAACGGATTAAAAATATCCAATTGGTCATCAAAGAAAAAACTCACGATGATGGCAAATTGTACGGTTCAGTTTCTGCTGATGAGATTGTTGATTTGTTGAAGGCCAAAGAAGTTGCTATCAATAAAAAACAAGTTGACTTTCCAAAGGCAATCAAAGAAGTTGGTGAACATAAGGTTACCATTAAAATTTCTTCTAAGCTTAAACCACAGTTAACGCTTAAAGTTGTTTCAAAAGAAGCATAGTGATTCTGTACGTTCGCCGTTGCTTTATAACCATTGCTGCGGCGACCCCTCACCATGAATAATGTTTGAAGAATATAGATCTGATAAAGGGGCCAGATAGTGCAAATAGCGGCAAAACCGAGGCGGCGTGAACAGCATGCTCCAGAGACGATCATTGGAAAGAGTTTACCAACAAGCATTGAAGCCGAAAAATCGGTTCTGGCGGCAATTTTACTCAACGATGAAAACTTAACGCTTGTTTCAGATATTTTGAAGCCAGCAGATTATTATCTACGTTCTCATCAGCTTATTTATCAAGCGATCATGGAGCTTGCACAAAGCAATCAAAAAGTTGATTTGGTTGTGCTGCAAGATTATCTTTCAACGCGAGCGATGCTTGATGAAGCTGGTGGAATTGCTTATCTGCTTGAGTTGCAGGAAGATATTCCTTCGATTGGACTGATTCAGCAGCATGCAAAAATTGTTAAAGATAAAGCTGTCCTGCGTGATTTGATTCATTCGGCTGCGGATATTATTGGTACTTGCTATGCTCAAAGCATCGAAGACATTGATGGTGTGCTTGATGAGGCTGAAAAGAAAATTTTTCAAATTTCTAACAAGCTTGCAGCTCAGTCATTTGTACAGCTAGATATTCTGCTCAAAAAAACCTTTCAACATTTAGCACAAGTTAAAACATCGCGTGAAGGAGTAACGGGTGTTCCATCAGGATTTGCAGGCTTTGATAAGATGACTTCTGGAATGCAGAAGGGCGACCTCCTTATCTTGGCGGCGCGCCCTTCGATGGGTAAAACGGCATTCGCCTTAAATATGGCATTAAATGCCTGGCATGCAGGTCATTCAGTAGGTGTTTTTTCGCTTGAAATGTCATCTGAACAATTGGTGCTGCGTATGCTTTCTTCTGAGTCGAATATTCCGCACCAGAAGATTAAAAATGCTTCGGTTTCTTCTGACGAGTGGATGGAGTTGACCAATACCGCAGCAAAGCTTGCGGAAGCAAAAGTTTTTATTGATGACACTCCATCGCTTAATATTATGGAGTTGCGAGCAAAAGCACGTAAGCTCAAAGCACAAGCGGATATCAAGTTGATTGTTATCGATTATCTTCAGCTTATTAATTCGCATGTTCGTCATGAAAATAGAACACAAGAAATTTCTGCAATTTCACGTGCTCTTAAGGCGCTTGCCAAAGAGCTTGGTATCCCAATCCTTGCACTTTCTCAGCTTTCGCGTTCGCTTGAAACTCGTATGGATAAGCGGCCTATGCTTTCCGACTTGCGTGAATCTGGAGCGATTGAGCAAGATGGTGACGTAATCTTCTTTATCTATCGAGATGTCGTTTATAATCCAGATACAGATAATCCAGAGCTTACCGAAATTATTATTGGTAAGCAGCGTAACGGTCCAACCGGTTCGTTTCATACGCGCTTTCGAGGAGAAGTTTCTCGGTTTGAGGATTTTCAAGAAGGATATTAGTTTTTGATTTTTCAAAAAAAAGGAGAAGGAGATGTCAAAAGTTATTTTGGGTGTAGATCCAGGATTTTCTGTTACTGGCTTTGCCGTTCTTAAGCATGATAACCGTCAAGCCTACGTTATTGACTATGGTTACCTCAAAATGAGTTCTACTAAAACGCTTTCGGAGCGAACAGGCCAGTTTTATGACGTATTTAAGCAGAAGATCATAGATCATTCTGTCACTCAAGTTGCGTTAGAAACGTCGTTCCTAGGGAAGAATCCGCAGACTTTTTTAAAGCTTGGTTTTCTTCGCGGTATTTTATACCTGCTTGCTGACCAACATAAGCTTGTAATCAGTGAATTTGCTCCACGTGAAATTAAGGCAGCAGTTACGGGTTCTGGTGGTGCAAGCAAAGATCAAGTAGCGCATATGATTTTACGTATGTTTCCTAAAATTGCGCAACTGGGTGATATCGCAAAGCAAGACGTCACTGATGCGCTGGCGATTTCTGTCTGCGGTCTGTGGGCTGATCAGCGACAATCGATTCCTTCTCGATAACTTTTTAAATTTTTATGATAGCGGAGTAATAGGAAAAAATATGAGCGGGAAATCGACATAATTTTTACGTCCGATAATCGTTATTATGTAAACATTGAGTGGTATAAAAAGAAAAAAGAAGAAAAGTAATATGAAGATACGAATAAAGAATTCTATTATTCCCCAGAGAAACCTGGGGAATAATAATGCCTCCTGCCGGAGGCAAAGAACTCAAGGAACTTATAAAAATATTTATAAAGACTTAAATTTATATGAACCGTAATAAATATTTTAAAAAGAATTATATTGATCTAATGGGGTTTTTTATTAAACAAACTCGAAATAATACCGACTAGATCAATGTTTTAATAAATCATGATGCTATTAATAAAGTACCAATCGCACGAATCGCGCGCGTACATATTCAACGCAAGTTTCAACGTAAGCTCAAGAAAATAAACCTCAAAGAACTACAAGCCGAGCCTGCGGCTCTTTTTAAAGCTTACCGGTATTCCTCTATTAGCCAGTTTTTCTTTTCGAACCAATCGCACGAAACATGTACTCTTAAAATTATGATCCCAATCAACGTGGGTACAAGAAGATAAGCAAAAAAGTAATCAACCTAGTATTCCTGCTCAGAATCATATTCCTGGCTGAGATAACCTTCTTCTTCATAATCGTCTTGCTCATCTTCATATTCTCGGTCAGTAGCTACTTCATCTTGATCGCTACCGTTGCCTTGATTTTCTTCTTCATCATCACTTTCAGTAGTTGCCTCATCGGTCGCTTCATCATAATTAAAACACAACTTTTTTTTAAGTACAAAACCCCGATGATTATTTTTAGCACCATTCGCTTTCAAATAATCTATAACATTCTTTGTTCCGTACGTACAAGCCAAATCAAGCGGAGTATAACCATATTTTCCACGTGTATTAATACACGAATTTGCTTGCGCATCAAAAACCAAATAAGCAACAATTTCGAACGCATTCAGATGTTTGCTTTCGGCTGCGTAATGAAGTGCTATATTTCTATCAAAATCACGTTGGAAAACGCTATCCGGATTAGCTTCACAGATTTTTTTAACCGAATCTAAATTTCCTGTTTTTATAGCTCTTACAAGTGATGCCTGATTGGGTAATTCGACTTCATTATTTCTTGGATCACTCAAATCAGCCCCAGCAAAAGCAGTTCTCATAAGCAACATTAATACGGCAGAATTGATAAAGAATAATCGAAATAAACTGTTTTGGACCATAGAAAAGCCTTCTTGATAAAATAATTGTTAAAAATGGAACCGAATTCTACGCTATTTATCTGTAAAATCCAAGCATAATTTATTTTTTTTTGTAAAACCTCCACTAACTTAACCAATTGTACGTAATACTTTTTAGTACCATTTTTACTCGAATCAACACACGCATAATAAATCTCAGCAGAAAAGAGCCGTTTTTGCTAATCAACCTACAAAAAGTTTATTTTTTAGTCTTTGACTCATAAGGGCAAAACAGCCTATAATAAATACAGATAGAAAATATAATAAATGTATTTACCTAAGATTTACCCATTACGGAGGTATTATGAATATGAAACGTTTTAGCGCTTTTTTTGCCTTTGTCCTACTGACAAGCTCTTCTGTCTTCGCTATGTATCATGGAAGACATGGTGGTAGAGGCCGTCACCACGGAGCACATCATGGAATGCCTTCTCAGGCGGCTCCTGCGCCAATAACTCCTGCAGATCTTGGCTTACTCTTACAACGAGCCTGCGCATCAGATGACATTGCAACTGTTCAGGCGTTAGTTACTCATGCTGACATTGCGGATTTTATTAACCATCTTCATAAAGGCAAAACAGCTCTAGATATAGCCCTTGATGATATCAATATTCCCATAAGGAACTTATTGCAAGCTAACGGTGGACTACAGGCTTCGGCCCTCCCAGCACCAGCTCCTCAACCAGCCCCTGCACCTGTGCCAGGATGGCACGGCGGGTATCACGGTCATGGCAAGCATCAAAAACAACTTGATATCTTGAATGCTGATCCCGCAACGACGCTTGAACCGGGTAGATTTTTACGCGTGGCCTGTTCAATAGGTGATAAGGCAAAAGTTGAGGCAATACTTCAACGTGCCGATGTTGCATCTTTTATTGATGAAGTTGGGAGGCGTGGACAAACAGCTTTAGGGATTGCTACCGAAACCGGTAATGGAGATATTAAACAATTGCTTACTGATGCAGGCGCAGTTGCTGTATCTAAACCAGCAGCACCATTTTCGCACCATCATAGTGGTAGGCATGGCGGCGGGCATGGACATGGTCATGGTCATGGACGACATGGAAGATGGCATAATCAGTAACATTAAGTAAATTCAAATTTCCCCAGAAATAAATCAGGCCGACGTGGAATGCCACATCGGCCTAAAGCTTTTTTTGATCGTATAAAAAATAAACCGCCATGTAAGGAAACCCTACATGGCGGAAAAAGGAGAAAGGAGAGTAGTAATGAAGTCTTTTAATTCTTATTTAAGTTCATGATCTTAATTTAACATTATCTAAGAGAAAATCAAGCGTATTTATAAAAAAACGATAAATTAATGTTTTTACTATAAATATTGCTAATAAATAATTTAAATGATCAGTACATTACAATTTCTAAGGCAAAATAGCTTAAAACTAATGTGCTTTGAAGAAATTGTGATTTCTAAGGTCTTTTTGGCGAGAAAAGCTTAAAAGTACCTTCTTTTCAAGCGGGGAAATACATTCTACTGATCAAAAAAAGAAATGCAAGGAAAATTGAATAAAATATTGTTAATTGAGATAAAAAGCCAAAAACATCAAATAAAGACAATAAACCGCCATGTAGGAAAACCATTCATGGCGGAAAAAGGAGAAAAGAGAGTAATTTTGCATAAAACTATTTAAAGGTATCAGCTTAAAGAACAAAAAAACAAGAGTATTGACTGCGAGACCCAAATAAAACCACATTTAAAATAGAAATATTTCCATAATGGTTAATTTGTACTTGAGAGGACACAATGGCAATTCGCTTCACAAAAACAACCTTACTTTGTCTTTTATCCATAATAATAATATGGTCAAAACTAGAAAGTACTCATAAAAACCCAATAGAAAAAAAAAGTTTCTTGAGTAAATTAGGTTCTCTTTGGTCTTGGTCATCAAAAAAAAATGCAATCAATTATGCCGATTCTGCGCTTGATGATACTGCACTCAATAACGCTTTTGGCCATTTGCGCAAACTTATGAAAAACGAACGAGTAAAAATGGTCAAAAAATATATACGTAAAATTCCATCCTTAGTTAACAAATCAGACCGAAATGGCATTACACCACTCCATATTGCTACGTATTACGAAGATGCTCATCTGGTAAAATTTTTACTTAAGCAAGGAGCTGCGCCGGATCTTCGTACCAATGATGGCTTTACACCTCTTCATATTGCTGTTTACAAAGGGCACTTTGATATTATTGATCAACTCTTAGCAACCAAAGAAGTTGATATTGACGGTGCAACCACCGAAGATCAGTATACTCCACTTCATATTGCTGTGCGCTTTTCTAAGGCTAATCATATACTCAATGAGCTCATTGAGACGGGAGCAAATATCAATAAGCAAAGTCGGCTTGGCAGAACGCCGCTTCATTTAGCTGTTATTCGAGGAGACATCGGGTCATTGAAAATGTTATTGAAAAAAGGGGCACTCGTTAATACTTTTTCAAAAAAAAGTGATTCCGACATTGGTGGAAAAACACCTCTTGATGATGCAATAGACCATGGATGCTTTGAGATTATTAAACTCCTCAAAAGCTACGGTGCGCAACCTGGAGTCAATAAAACAGAGACCCCTAATGGCTCATTACACCAGACAAAACGATACGCTGGCTATCAACTTGCTCAAGCAGCAGACTATTTAGCTCGTGCGGCGATGAGATAAAAATTTGACCCGGAATACTTTGTAAAACCTCAAGACAACGCTTTAATCGATCTTCATCAAAGTCTGTTACAAAGTCATCAAGTAAAAGAACGCTTGCTTCGCCTGAAGTATTGGTAAGCTGAAGCTGTGCAATTTTCAGCAAAAAAACTAATAATTTTTGTTGTCCGCGTGAAGCAAAAATACGAGAATTTTTTTGTTGAAAAATAATAGTCATATCATCAAGATGTGCACCAAAGGTGCTTCGTCCGTATTGTAACTCACGAGCAAGCCCTTGCTGCGAAAAGTCTTTCCAGAAAGAGTCAAAGGTTTCATGCCTTACTGCCGGGCGAGCAACATACTCAAGCTTGACATGGAGCTGAGCATCAGTGCTGCTCCAGAAAAATTGCTGGAGTAAAATATTAACTTTTGCTTCTAATTTAGCTAAATAATCTTTACGCGAAGCGCGAATGAGTTGCGACTCTTCCCACATTTTACCTGTCCAAACTTTGAGTTCATCATGGAATGATGGCGATTGTCGCAAGCCATGGAAGCTTAAAAGTTTATTACGCTGGTCAACAATTTGCTTGTACCGTTTCAGCTGCCCTGCACATTCAGGATCAATCAAAAAGAGTGAGTAATTCATGAAGCTTCGTCGAGCTTCAGGGGCGCTATGAATAAGCGATAAATCATCGGCAGTAAGGGTAACAATGCGATATGCGGTTAAAAGCTCTTTGTACGACTGAACTGGTTTTTGGTTGAGTTTAACAACCTTTCCTTGTTTGCTTGAGTAGCCAATCTGAATTTGGTCATTGGTTCCAGTGAGCTCTTGATCAAATAATATATGCGCAAAGAAATGGTTTTCCCCCAGGAGCATGAGCTCTTTGTGGAGGTGCGTTCTAAAGGAACGCAAGTAGCAGCTGTAATGAAGAGCTTCAAGAATGCTACTTTTCCCGGAGCCATTAGGCCCCTGGATGATAATAAATTTTTTATCAAAGGAAAATTCTGTATTGGCAAAGCAACGAAAGTTGTTAAGTCTAAGCTGTCTAATAATCACGAATAACCATTCTGTGATGGGGTTGCAAACTGAGTTCACAACCCCATTTTTTAGTACAAAAAATTATCTACTACTCAGCTTGAGCCATCGAAACGGGCATCACCAAATAAGTAAACTCATAATCAGCAGCATTTGATTCAAAAATAATTGGCTTAATCGCATTTTTAATATGAAAAGAAACCTTATCTTCTGGAAATACCGAAAGACCATTGAGCAAATATGGTGAATAAAAGCGACTTTCAACCAACTCAGCATCATATCCAAGCAGCTCAATTGACTCATCCAGCTTACCAACTTCTTTGTTGTGAACATTAACGTTCACCGTGCCAGGTGTAAATTTGAAGGTTGTTGAAACAAATTTACCTGCAAGCAAGCAATTAGTACGTTTGAGCGTTCTGAGCAATGAATCTTTTGCCATGCGTGCAGGAGTAAATCCAGTTTTATCAAGTACAGGCTTATAATGAGGAAAACTTTCAGAAATCAACTTGGTAAAGAAATTGAAGTTTTTACCTGAAAATACCAATTGACTTCCACAGGTTCCTAAGAACAAATTGGTTGTTGTTGTGCTTTCCAGAAGTTTTTTAACTTCCATAACTGCCCGTTTTGGGAGTAACCATTTGCGTTCATCAGGAAGCGTATATCTCTTTGTGCAAATTTTTGCCAAGCAATGACCATCGGTTGCAACCATTGAAAGTTGTTCTGGTCCAATTTCAAGCAGCATCCCATTCAGAGCCGTATTAGCATTATTCTGAGGAATCAAGAAAGCAACTTTGTTCAGCATAGCCAAAAGAGGTGGTGCTTCAAGATCCATTAAGTTTTCAATACGCTCAGGGAATGGAGGAAACTCTTCGGCATTTTTAATATTGAGTGATAAATCAACACCGTTAGACTTAAGCTGAAGTTGACTGTCTTCAAGTGTAAACTCAATAGAACCATCCATCTCTTTTACAAGCTCAAAAATGCGCTTGCCGGAAATAAGAAAACTTACCGCGTCTGTCAGGTCACCTTCAACATTCATGTTTGATTGTAGGCTAATTTCAAGGTCGGTTGCTTTAAGCGTTAACTCTTTTGATGCCACATGAAACAAAATCGATTCTGTAACATCAAGCGTTGTACGCTTGTTACAAATCGGCTGCATGGCAGACAAAAGGCCAAGGAGTTCTTTTTGATCAACGCTAAATGTACACTTCATAAAAACACTCACTGAGAAAAAATTTTTTAAGAACTAAACAAGCTTGAGGGAAGTATACCGTACCAAAGACATTTTAAAAAGTGATAATGCTATAAAATGTTAAGTCTGAAAATTGTATGTAAATTAAAAGTAAACATCAAAAAAATAGACGCGCAATCACTGGTTGCTATATTTTTAAATTTGAAACATATTCTGCGCTTGCTTTATAAACATTGCGTTATAATCAATTTTAGAAAGTATTTCTACGACAATACTCAGGGATTTATCATGAACAAAATATTGTATTTATCGATTTTATTTGCATCAGGGTTACTTGCAACAGGCTCTTTAGGAGCAATGTCTCCTGAAAGATATCTAGAAATTGAATATTCTGAGCTTTGTGATTTAAATCTTGAACAAAGCAAACTCATGAGGCACTTAGAAACAGCTTTATCTTTAAATAAAAAGTTTGATTCTACATTTAAAGATATTAAAACAGATGAAGATCGTTTTGAATTTGTTGAGTATTGTTATGAGGAAATTGATGCGCTTAGTACTGATGAAACGCACTATGTTTGTCCAATATTAGATTTATTAGAAGAAAGAAATGACATCGGCGAACTGCTGCTACAAATACGCCAATACTATGAAGAAAATCTACTAACACGTCGGAACAAAGCGATATTCTGCATACTTCCTCGTCACATTCAAGAGTATTATGCAAAAAGCTTTAACTACAAGAATCTATTTGAGCTTAAATATTTATGGATTGCAAAAATTTTTAATGATCTGTTAATGAAAGCGATTAAAGCAAAAAATAAAAAACAGGTAGAAAATTTACTCAAAAAATACAATTACAAATACGACCACAAAAAGTTTACGGCTATACTTTTGTATGCAATAAAAGGTTATTTCAAAACCAAGAAAAAACACACAGCAATTATTCGTGAACTTCTGAATGCAGGGGCAAATGTTGTAATACAATATTCTGATCCCAATCCAGCAGTGGCACGCTGTTGGCTATACGACAAAGAAGGCAACCATCAAAAAGAGGTTAAGGCTTTAATCCCTGGGATAGTCTGCTCGAATTTAGCATATGAATCAGAGATTTGTGGACCAGACGGTCTAAGAAAAGTTTTAAAAAAATATAAAGATTATCTTGTCAAAGAGATATGAGGAATATAAAAATATGAAGAAATTTTTATCCTTATTGTGGTTACTCACAACAAGTTCCCTCGGAGGAATATCAGAATCAGAATTCGAAGTAATGTCTGATCAAGAAAGATTACGCTGCGCGGTACTTTATGAAGAAATAGAAGTCATACATCAAATACTTGAAATACGAGAGTATAAGGACAATCCAGAAAAAATTAATGCGCTCTATAAAGGCGAAACTCATCTTTACAAGGCTGTAGCGAGCGGTGATCTTAAAATGGTAGAGCTTCTTATTAATTATGGCGCTGATGTAAACAGACCAAATAGTAGAATCAATGGCAATGGAGAAACTCCTCTCCATGCCGCAGTTAAAGTGTGTAATCCTGATATTGTAGAGTTACTATTGAGCAAAGGAGCAGACAAAAATATGACCACTAAAAATGGCTATAAACCAATTTATTTCGCTCATATGCGCAGTGAGAACTCTTATCAGAATGAACTAATTCGTGTAATGCTTTATAATAAATAATCCTATAAGTTTTTTAGATTAAATAATCTAAATTATAAAATATTTATTAAGCAAAAACCTTACGCCCGAGGATGCTTTTTATCATATACCTTACGAACTTGTGAAGTTCCAAGATGCGTATAAATCTGCACCGTCGCTAAATTCTCATGGCCCAAAAGCATTTGAAGCGAACGAATGTCAGCCCCATTTTTGAGCAGATGTGTCGCCAGAGAGTGGCGCAGACTATGCGGAGAAACGTTTTTAAAGATAGCAGCCAAGCTTAGAATCTTCTTGAGTGTAATCCAAAAGAGTTGGCGGGATATCGGTTTAACGGCATTATTATAAACCGCAGGAAAAAGATAATTCTTTTTCCCCAAATTCGATATTTTTTCTGGAATAAGTTGTTTGTAAATCACTTCAAGATACTGCTTAAGCATTTCAAGAATGTTTTTAGGTAGGGGAATAACACGCTCTTTATGACCTTTTCCAACTAAATGAATAAACCCGGTATCAAAATGAATTTGGTCAGTGGTCATATTGACCAACTCAGAAACACGCATACCTGATGCGTAAAGTAAATAAAGCATCACTTTATTTCTAATCCCTTTGGGGGTTACATCTCTATTTGCAGCGCTTAAAAGTTTTTGAATCTCTTGCTCGGTTAAGAAATTTGGTAGCGTCTTTTCAACCTTTGGAAAAACAAGCCCTTGGGCACTATTTTTGAGTTTGAAACGGTTGTGAACAAATTCAAAAAACAGCTTAATTGAAGAGATTTTTCGAGAGATAGACTTTGCCGTTAAGCCAGAATCGCGTAAATGTTTAAGGAACTTCTTGAGATTCTGCGGCGTTACCGCGCTAAGCCCAAGCCGTTCCTTATCCAAAAACTCTATCAATTGGTTAATATCTTGGCGATATGCAGCAAAGGTATTGTGCGAAACACGTTTTTCGGTCAGAAGATAGTTCTGAAACTGGGCAATATATTCATCGCGTTGCATCATGAACTTTCTTCCTCCGTTTTTTTTCATAATCAAAAAGCTTTTTAGTATGCTTTAGCAACAAGAATGTCTTGCTTACTTGCTTGTTTGCAAGCAAAACAATGAGCATGTTTTTGATCTTCAAGTAAGCATCGGACGGTGCCCTTAAATTCTTTAACACGCACCTCACACTCATTACTACCACACCAGCCAACTTGATACAAGCCATTGTTTTTTTCAAGCAAAGGACCGAATTCTTCAAGGCTTTCTGCCTGGTGCCACATAGACTTCACACGCTCCTGAGCTCGCTTAAAAAGCTCAGCTTGAATAGCATCCAAAAGCATGTGAAATTGAATTTTTAAACCCTCAAATGGGACAAATGTTTTTCTCTTGGTTTTATCTTCTTCAATGCGGCTGACCAGAACAACCTGATTTTTTTCAAGATCTTTTGGTCCAATTTCAATCCGAACAGGAACGCCTTTGAGTTCCCATTCATAAAATTTAGAACCAGGTGATTTTTGATCATCCGCATCAATAACAATGTCCATACCATTTGTGGTAAGTAATTGTTTTACATCATATGCTTTTTGGAGAACCAACAATTTTTCGTCATCAGTTTTATAAATAGGGATAATTACCGCTTTAATAGGCGCAACCTTTGGTGGCATAACAAGGCCTTTCTGGTCACCGTGCATCATGATAACGGCACCAACTGACCTGGTTGTAAAGCCCCAGCTTGTACAAAAAGGTGATTTCATTTGACCATCTTGGTCCTGAAATAAAACATCAAATGCTTGTGGAAAGCTATGAGCAAGGACGTGTGTTGTACAGCCTTGCAATGCCTTACCATCAGGCATGAGACATTCGATGGTGTACGTTTGATCAGCACCAGCAAATCGTTCACTTTCAGATTTTATGCCGGCAACAACCGGTATAGCAAGTAGATTTTCATAAATTTCTTTATAGTGGCGCAGCATGGTAGCCGCCATCTGAATAGCTTCTTCACGTGTACGGTGAGCAGTGTGTCCTTCTTGCCACAAAAATTCAAGGGTGCGCAAAAATGGACGAGTTCTCATTTCCCAGCGAACAACGTTTGCCCACTGATTTACTTTGTAAGGCAAATCGCGCCATGATTTGATCCAGCGTGCAAACATATGATAAATCATCGTTTCTGAAGTTGGACGAACAACAAGCGGTTCTTCAAGCTTTTCACCACCACCGTGAGTTACAACTGCAAGCTCTGGAGAGAACCCCTCTACGTGCTTAGCTTCTTTACTGAGAAATGACTGAGGAATAAGTAACGGGAAGTAAGCATTGGGCACACCTTCAGATTTGATACGGGAATCAAGATCTTGCTTAATATTTTCCCAAATGGCAAAGCCATACGGCTTGATGACAACGCAACCTTTGGTTGGACTTGCGTCAGTTACATCAGCAGCGACAATAACTTCTTGGTACCATTCAGCAAAATTTGTCTTTATATCTGGTAGCGTACTCATCGTAACTCTTTCACGTATGGTGCATAAAACTTTTTTTCGCGTCGGCTCTAGTATACAAAAGCATTACAAAGAATGCTTGTAGTTTTTATATCTTATGCAAATGGATGTCCAACAAGAGCAATAATCAACTGATCTATATTTTCAATATTATCAAAGTTAATAATATAAGGTGCTTGTTCAAGCGCAACTTGATGCAGATTAAGCGCAAGACAAGTATTACGCAGATTATTAAATAGACCTGTAAGACTTTGTTGATAATATGCAAACTCTTGAGCACGTTGATCTGCGGGTGATCCTTGAATACCATCGATTGCTCTTCTTAAGTGATTGAGTACCGCTGCATGACGATCGGCATCGCTTGCATAATCAGCATTTCCATTAAGAATACCTGTCGCATTATCGATACTCGGAGTAATATTTGCAAGACCATAAGGAGACGCAAAGGGTTGTTGAGTGAATAATTGAATGACTTGATTAACAATTGGATGATTGGTGATGTTATACAACGCAGAGTCAATCATCAGTGGTTGAATAACACCTTGTGCATCACGTTGCAGACGCAAAGCAACCCAGTGACCATGAGTGAATAGAACAATTCCTTGCGGACGATTAAGTCTTCTAAAGCGATCAACGGCAACGGGTAACCAATCAGGAATTCCTTGACCTCGAGCAAGAAATCCAAGATTTTCCATAATATGAATATCTTGAAAATCAATAGCTTGTTCGTTAATGCCAATTGCTTGAAGCTGAGCAGCAAGACCATGAAGCGCATCTGGAGCAAGGAATAGCTCAACCTCATCAGCAGTCAGCCAGCCATTTTCAGGAACATTAGGGTTTCGATCAGCATCGCGATGATTTCTAATAATACCTTGCATACCTTCTATAACAGGATTCAATGAAGGAATAGCATTTAATCTCTCTTGCATTACATCAGCATTAATAAGATTAACGGGTCCCTGAGCTTGATTTTGAGCTGCAGGATTCATCATTAAGAGAGTATGAACAAGCGAATAAAGAGCGCAATCGCCACTTCCAATAGGCTGAGAAAAACCATGCAACTGATGGCACTGATAGTTTGGATTTCTATTTTCAAGCTGATACCGTACATAAGAAGGATACCCATAAATAGCCGCAATAATGCCACACGCTATCAATAACGTTCCTCCAATCAAAAGCTTGTGATTTTGTGCAAATTCCAATGGTCGATGGAAGATAAGGTCAAGCGCCAAATCGGTCATTGAAAGATCAAAATAATTATCATGCAGAACACCTTGAATAAGGATATGATTAAGGCGTATCATTTTATTTACAAGTTCAAATGCTTCAGGTTTAAGATAATATTTTTTCTTTCTACAGAATTCTTTTAAGACAATATCAAATTCATTAACTTTTGTTCTTAATTCACGTAATGACCGAGGGGTAATCTCTTTGTCTTGAAGAAAATTACATAAATTAACAAACTTATATTCAATTTCTATATTCCCCGAAAGAATTCCTTTATTCAGTCCTACAACAATATCATTCATCTCTTGAAGTGCAAGTTCAATAAATTTAAGTGATGATTGTGCTGTCAAATCAAAATCTTTTGAGGTATTTCCCTTTTGTTGAAGGGTTTCAATTCTTTCACTCAAACAAGCCGCCTTAACCCCAATAATAATTTTATATAAATGGAGCTGTTCCAATTCGATAGACTTATGGTCTAAAAAATCAGCCTGAACCGTATAAAAAGATGATGCTGATATAAGCGTTAGAACTAACGTCAAAAAAATATTTCGCTTGTTTAAATTCATAGTAAAAGCCTTATTAAAGAGAAGAATCTTAAAAACTTGCAAAGATTATGATAAACCATAATAATTGCATCAATAAATGGAAGGCAATCATACAACGTAAGCCAATAAATGGCAAATTTAATTCAGCCCAAAAAGACTAAGAGAATATTATTTCTATGGAAAAAATGGAAAAATCAACGAATATCGGCAAGCTTTTCGTCATTTCTGCATGTTCAGGTGCTGGAAAAACATCGGTTTCTCGAGCTCTTTTAAAAAAGTATGGTAACGATTTTAATCTAAAAAAAGTTATTACTTCAACTTCGCGTTCTCCCCGATCAGGCGAACTGAACGGGGTAGATTATAACTTTCTTTCAGTCGATGAATTTAAAAGCCATATTAATCAGGGTTTTTTCTTAGAAACGACAGAATATGCCGGAAATTTTTATGGATCACCGGCATCGATTCTTAAAGATTTAGAACAGGGGAAATCATACCTCATGGTAACCGATCGACCAGGGGCGCTGGTCATCAAAAAGCTTGTTCCAGCTGCTGTACTTATTTGGCTTTTGGTTCCAGACTTTCAAACACTGTGTCAGCGCTTGCAAAATCGAGGGACCGATTCACCTGAAGTTATTGCTCGGCGCCTTGCTTTAGCCCAAGAAGAAATGAGCCAAGAGCAAGACGAAAGATCATTTGATTATCATGTTCAGAACAACGTTTTTGATATAACGGTTGAACAGGTAAAAAATATTATTGAACAAGAGCTTCAACGGTAACTTGTTACGTTGCCTTCAATTCATCTTTATAAAAGAGCCAGAGGCCACCGGTAACAAGCACAAGGCAGAGTAAATAATGCCAAGTGATATCACCGTTGAAAAAAAGCCACTCAAATAACGTAGCAAACGTTGGGCATAAAAATCCGGCAAACGAAATAAACGTTATTGAGTAGCGATTCATGAGCCAACCGTACATATTGTAAAAAATGCCGTTGGCAAAAAGAACGAGTAACAAAACCCAGAATAAAAATCCTGACCAATCGCTCACGGCAGGATGTATGCCTTCAACAATAAATGAAGTAATCATACTCAAAATACCACCGATTAACATGGTAATACCATTGATCAGCGCGAAATGATACCCCTTATCCATAAGGCCTTTAACTCGAAACCAGGCATAAGCAGCACAAAAAACTGCGCACAGCAAGACAACCTCTGGAACGCTCAGCGCAAAGAGCGTTGCAAAACCCTGCTCACCGGTACTTTGCGATAACAACACAGGAATAAGCCCTGTGGTACCAATCACAATTCCCGCAACCTTGAGTTTGGTAAGTTTATGGCCAAGTAGCACGTATGCCAAAATGGCTGAGATAAAGGGGGTCAACGAATAGATAAGAACAGTCTTCAGTGCAGAAATATACTGAAGAGCCCAAAACTCAAGCACAAATGCAAAGTAGATATGAAAAAGTGCTGTTACAAAAAACTTTCCATAATGTGAAGGCTTTACACCTTGCAACACACCAGGATTTTTAAACAGTTGATATCCAAGAAGTATGCTTCCAGCCAAGATCATGCGAAAACCGATAAGAAAGCATGGTGATGCGTAAAATAAAGCATTTTTTGCCAGCGTAAATGTAGCTGCAAGAACTGCATAAAGTACAATAACTAAAAACATATAAATCCTTTTTTAGATGTGTTTATTAAAACTGGAACGATACTAAAAGTTTTCGTAATAGGCAGCGTAACAGAAATATTATTAATGGTTAATTCGGCTCATAGGGAAAGGGAATAAGATAATTAAGAAATACACAAATTAAGATTTACGGGCCTTATAAGCAAGAAAAAGCATAAAAAAAACTGGGGGAAAATAGAGCAACCCTAACGCAACCGGCGTAAAACTTTGCATCACCTGAGCAAGCGTAAGCGCAACGTATTGCACAAAAAAGAGTACGCCACTGGTAATAATACTCAGCAGCATATTGCTTTTTCGTTGTCCGAGCAGCATGACCAAAAAGAGTGCTAAGAAAGGAAGGAGCAACTGCCAAAGTAATTGCGCAAGGCGCTTATGGAATTCGATATACCACGATTGCTGAGTGTCCATTTTCTGTAATAATTCAGGCAAAGGAGAAAATTTAACATCTTTGGTTACAGAATCTTTTTGATCCAAATTCCAGAGCTGCTTAAGATCAATGTGAACTCCTGCAAATTGTGCGGAATAGCATCGCTGACCTTTAATAAGAAGCAAAGAGCCTTGCTTCATTATTAAATGATCAGTTGTCAGATGTCCCTGTTTGGCGGTAAGAAAATACCGATCCTGATTTTTAGATGAAAGTGATAAAAAGATGTGGTTAAAATAAGTTTCATTTTTATGAGAAGACTCTTGAGGAGCATCATTTGGACTAAAATCATCGATACTCTTTGATTCAAAATAAACGGTCATGCCATCAACGAGCGAATGAAATGTTTGTGCCTCAAGGTGCATCAGTTGTTCATACGCAAATGAAACAAGCATCTGCTTGCCACGGCTATAGCTTTGCGGTGCCCAAAAAAATACCAATGGCATGTAAGCAGCAACCAATGATAAAGAAAAAATAAGAACAGCCTTATAGAGGGCGGTTCGTGCACGTCGACTAAGACTAATAAAAAGAAGCTCATCATTGATCAGCAAGCTGCCAATAACATTTTGAACCGCGAGAGAGCTCGCTATTGGCATCGCAAAAATTGCAACTAAAGGCAGCATAACCATACATAGTATAGGTATAACGCGCAAGCTCATGATGCCTGGCAAGCGAACAAAAATATTGCTTGCCGCCAGAAGCATCGTAATCAGGGAGCTGCAGATAAAAAACTGCCGATATAATCGTTTAAGAAAAAAACGGATGAGCATGAAAAAACCGGTCTATTCGCCATCACCATGAGTAACAACACGGATACGCTCTACTCGAGTTGCCTTACCGGTCTGAACATCAACATCAACCATAATACCGCATAGAACAAGAGGCCCTCGCTCTTCAACCATCATTTTGCTTGCACGAGGATGGTAAAGAAAGCGCTGAATAATTCCTTCAAATTGAAAACCAATAACGGAATTCAATGCCCCGCAAGATCCAAGATCGGTCAAATAAGATGTACCTTGAGGCATAATCATTTCATCAGCGGTCTGAACATGAGTATGTGTACCATAAACGCCAGAAACTTTTCCATCTAAAAACATACCCATAGCACGTTTTTCGGATGTTGCTTCACCATGAAAATCAACAAAAATAATATTTGTTTTATGTTTGAGCATCATAATAAGAGATTCTGCTGCTCTGAATGGGCAGTCAAGTGCATCTCTAATACCGAATCGGCCAAAGAGATTAACTACTGCAATAGTGTGTGAACCGATGTTAAAAAGGGTATAACCTTTTCCAGGGCATCCTGCAGGATAATTTGCTGGCCTAATGACATCATTGCGTTCATTGAGTGCTGTATAAAGTTCTTTGTTGTCCCAAACATGGTTTCCCGTTGTAACCACTGAGGCACCATGAAGCTTAAAGAAATCAATGTTTTTAGCTGAAAGGCCTTTGCCGTCTTTACCAGCATTTTCACCATTAACAATAACCGCATCAACACGATTTTTTTCTTTTAATTGTGGGATGAGTTTTTGAAAAACGTTCATGCCCGGTTGCCCAACAACATCGCCAATAAACATAAATCGTAACGTATCTGCCATTGCAATTTCCATTTCATCTAAAAAGTAAAGCATGGGCTGTCGCGACAGCCCATGCTTGGTATAACCTAATTTTATCGTGCTGCTTGAATAAATCGTTTTTCTCTGATGACATTAACCTTAATTTCACCTGGAAACGCCATTTCTTCTTCGATACGTTTTGCAAGTTCTCGTGCTAACTGTGATGCTTTTTCATCATCTAAGCGATCTTCGTCAACAATAACACGAATCTCTCGACCAGCTTGCAATGCATAAGCCTTCTTAACACCTTCAAAGCCATTTGATATTTCTTCAAGCTGTTCAAGGCGCTTGATATAGGTAGAAAGTGTCTCTTTGCGAGCACCAGGACGAGACGCAGAAATTGCGTCAGCAATATGAACAATAAAGCCATATACTGAAATGGGTGGTACTTCTTCGTGATGGCATGCAATCGCATTAACGACAAACGGTTCTTCGCCGTATTCTTTTGCTAAGTTTCCACCGATAATTGCGTGTGGCCCTTCAACTTCTGCCGAAACAGCCTTACCAATATCATGGAATAATCCACCACGAGCTGCAAGCTCGGGATTTAGTCCAAGTTCAGACGCAATCATACGAGAAAAATATGCAACTTCTTTGCTATGTACCAAGTTATTTTGGGTATAGCTTGTTCTAAAATAAAGCTTACCAACAAGCTTAATGATTTCTGGATGAACTCCTCGAAATCCAAACTCAAGCACGGTCTGTTGCCCAATCTCTTCGATACTTGCTTCAAGTTCAAATTCAACTTTTGCAACAGTTTCTTCAATGCGTGTTGGATTGATGCGACCATCTTGAATAAGCTTATTCAAAGATCGTTTTGCAATTTCACGTCTAATTGGGTTAAATCCTGAAATAGTTATAATTTCAGGGGTATCCCCAATAACAAACTCCATGCCCGTTGCCATTTCAAGAGCCTTAATATTTCTGCCCTCTTTTCCAATAATGCGACCTTTCATCTCCTCATTAGGAAGTGTAATAACACTTGATGAATGGAGCGTTACTTGTTCGGACAAATAGCGTTGCATGCTGGAGGCAAGAATAGAAACGGACTTCTCCTTAGCTGTTTCTCGAGTCTCTTCTTCAATTTTTGCAACCCATTTTTGATTGGCAAGTTTAACCTCTTTTTCAAGAGATTCAAAGAGAACGCGCTTTGCATCATCTTGCTTCATACCACTTATACGTTCAAGCTTTGCAACAAGATCGGTATAAAGTCGCTTAATCTTCGCTTCGTCAGCGGTAATTTGATCTAATCTTCGAGAAGCATCACGCTCTTTTTGTTGCAATTCTTTACGAAGATCATCAAGTATTAATTCACGATGCTCAAGAGCATCTTCTTTCTTTTGAATTTTAGACTGAAGTTGTTGTAATTCAATGCGACCTTTTTTAACTTCAAGATCGGCTTCGCTTCGTTTTTTATATAATTCATTTTTTAAATCAACTTGAGCATCTCGACGCTTTCGATCAATTTCTTCTTCTGCTCGTCGAAGAAGTTCTTGAGCTGTTAATTTTGTTTGCAAGAGTTGACGTTTTTGTAAGAATACATACGAAAGAATTACAAAGCTTCCGAGAAAAGCCCCCATTCCCACGTATGTACATTCAATGAATCCAATCATACGTTTTCACTTTCTTCAAATAAATAAAGGTCCACGCATATAATAGTACGTAGACACAAATCAAAATTTACACACATTTGTGTGAGGAAGGGGAACAGGTAACATGAAAGAGCTGGGCGCAACCTTTTAATAGAACAAGGTTTGTAAAAACGCCCTACTCAGAACAATGAATTAATGATATCGGTTACGCTCTACTAAAACACAGGAAACAAAATTCAAGGTTAAAAAAGTTCAGACTCATCACTAAGTAAACTACTTAAACCGAAAGCTTTTTGTTGCCAGGATTCTAAAAGGCGTATTTTTTTTTGTAGATCAGCAGCAAGCTGTAATGCTACGACAACGGCAACTTTCTCTTCACTCAGGGCTGATTGAGCTGTCTTATTTTTCATAAGCTGATCTACAAGCAGTGCAGCTTGTATGATATCATCATTATTGTCCTGGTCAGTTGCAATGCTGTATTGCTTGCCCATAATTGATATTTTTAAACTCTTTTGCATATCTCATCACTCTCAATGAGCTTTCTCTAATGAATTAATACTTTCAAGCAAAGCCTCAATCGTCTCTTTGATGACAGATTTCTCTGTTTCAAGCGATTGACTTAATGTTGACTCTTTCATTAAAGACGCTTCAAATTGGCGATTTTGGTCTTTTAAAAGAGAAATTTCTTTTTTTTGCGCTTCTATTTGTATGTAAAGTTCTCTATTCCTATCAAGGACATGGAGAACTTTACGTTCAAGCTCTTCCAAGCACTCCATTCTTATCCCTTTTTCTCACAAGAAACAATATTATATACCATACACGTGGCTTTATAATATCGGGCTGTGCAAAAGGATAGCAATACTTTTATTTTTTTGTCAGGTTTACAAGGCTTGTAAATGCTTCTGGCTCAAAAATAGCAAGTTGACTGAGCATTTTTCTGTTCAAATCTACATGAGCAGTTTTTAATTGATGCATAAATGAACTGTAAGAAGTTCCTTGCATCTTGCAAGCAGCACCAATCCGGCTGATAAACAAGGAGCGAAAGTCTCTTTTACAATGCTTACGTCCAATGTATGCAAAGCGCAATGCGCGCATTAATGTTTCTTTTGCTCTTTTGAAGACGTTCTTACGTTGTCCCCAAAAACCTTTGGCTTGTTTTAAAACTTTTCTATGACGTGCTTTGGCGGCCGGACCACCCTTGACTCTTGACATGGTTTTTACCTTCGATAACTAAAATCTAAACAATTAATATGGCATTAAAATAGCAAAATTTTTCATGTGCGATTCATGAATGAACGATCCCTGACGCAAATCACGCACCTTGTTGGCACTTTTTGCCCAAGAATGGTGACGTCGGAATGCTCGCGCACGTTTAATTTTGCCAGTACTGGTTTTTGAGAATCTTTTCTTTGACGCAGAATGTGTTTTCATTTTTGGCATAATAACCCTTAATAATTAATTAAAGCAGAAACATTATTGGCGGACATAATAAATCTTTGACCAAAAGGCCCCAGATCTACTGTCTTTTTCTTCTACAAGAGCCCCAACGTTTCGCCCTGTCAAATCACGACTAATACGTTCAAAAAGTTTCACTCCAAGGTCTTCCATCATTGTAATTTCTCGACCTTTAAATTGAAGTGTAAACTTTACTTTTTTTCCATCAATGAAAAATTGTGCAGCTTGATTAAGCTTTGTATTATAATCCTGATCACCAATATTTGGACGGAGTTTCATCTCCTTAATCTGGATTACTTTTTGATGTTTTTTCGATTCGCCTACTTGTTTTTTTCGCTCATACAAGAACTTGCCAAAGTCCATGATTTTAGCAACAACAACCGAATCTTTTTCACCAACTTGCACAAGATCTTGCCCAGCTTCCTGAGCACGCATCAAGGCTTGTCCTTTTGAAAGGACGCCTAAATTTTCGCCTACAGCATCAATTACCATAATCTTTTCAGCTTTGATAAGCTCATTGACTGGGTACTTTGAATTTGTTGTATCACGATTATTTTTATCTTTATTAGCAGATTTTGGTATCACTTCTATCCTAATCTCCTAGGAGCTGGCTTTGTTTTTCACGAACTAACATTCTAATTTTATCAAATAAGGCCGCATCTTCTTTCAAGCGAGCAACGGTATTTTCTCGTCCTTGGCCAAGTCTTTCTTCGCCGAAATTAAACCAAGCACCTGCTTGCTGAATGACATTATATCCAAGAGCAGCATCAAGCAGATCAAGTGTTCGACTAATTCCTTCACCATAAACAAGATCAACTTCAACACGCTTGAATGGGGGAGCGAGCTTATTTTTAACAACCTTAATAAGGACACGGTTTCCAAAAGGTTTGTCATTCTTTTTTAATGTCGCAATACGTCGAATGTCTAAACGTACCGAAGCATAAAACTTCAACGCTTTTCCACCCGATGTTATCTCTTTATCACCAAAAGCCATCGTGCTGATTTTGTCACGAATTTGATTAATAAAAATCAATGTAACATTCGACTTATGAACAATAGGCGTTAATTTTCTTAATGCTTGTGACATTAATCTTGCTTGAAGACCAACATGAACATCGCCCATATCACCTTCAAGTTCTGTTTTTGGAACAAGCGCTGCAACCGAGTCAATAACAATAACATCAACAGCGCCAGACCGAATGAGCATCTCAGTGATATCAAGTGCTTGTTCACCATTATCAGGTTGAGAAATAATCAAATCATCCGTATTGATTCCAAGATTTTTTGCGTAAACAGGATCAAGCGCATGCTCAGCATCAATAAACGCACAAATTCCGCCGGCTTTCTGAGCTTCAGCAATAACGTGAAGCGTCAGCGTTGTTTTACCAGAAGCTTCCGGTCCATAAATTTCAATGACGCGACCTCGAGGGAATCCGCCAACTCCAAGTGCATAATCAATTTGAACTGACCCACTTGAAATAGTTTCGATTGGCGCATTACCTTTTTGTCCTAAAAGCATCACCGCACCTTTGCCAAATTGTTTATCAATTTGAGCAAAAGCAACCTCAAGAACTTTGAGTTTTTCAAGCGAAGGTTTAATCACTGATGCGCCTGAAACAAGAGGCTTCTGATCGCTCAGCTCGAGCTTGATCGGCATTGGTGTTTTTTCAACATTTTTATCAGGAGCTTTTGCCATTAAACATCTTTCGCTTTATATCTGTTAATTCCAAGAAGTTGCTCATCAAACTCTATTTTAGCATTTCTATACAAAGATGCAATAAACGCGTCTGATATATGCGATGAGCTTTTCATTTTCTCTTTTTTAATAATTTTAGCTCGTTCTTGCTCAAATGATTCATCCTGAGAAGGTATGACCTCATTAAGTTGAACGATTAAGTGCTCATCTTTATGGGTGTAATTAAGAACCTGTGCAGGATCGGTCAGCACAAACAGGCGTTGCTTGAGACCTGCAATGTGCTTGAGCTTGTTAATATCGGTGCCTTTATTAGTGCCTAGGCTCACCAAGCCTGTTTGAACAAGCTGGGCATTAAGTTTTTCAGCAAGCTCGTCAGCTGTTGCTGTTTTATTAAGGAGTCCAGCTTTTGCTTCACGTAAAGCTGTCTTAAGAAGATCTTGTCCTCTTTGATTATAGAAAGAATCGGTAACTTCACTTTTCACATCATTAAATGAAGGGACCTCACTTGCTTGTGTAGCTGCAACTTGGAAGAGAACAAAGTTTTCTTCATACGGTATAAATCCATAAGTTGTTCTATTTTTCCCAAAAATTCGCTTTGCAAGCTCAGCCTCAACTGTTTTTTCACTCACATCTTGTCCTGAGAGCCAGTCCGTTTCTTGTTCATCAAGCTTATGAGACTGAACGAATTCAACAAGAACAGACTCATCAGTTTTTGCAGTTCGAACAAGGGTTTCTAGGTCGCTTTTGAGCTTACTTAATGATCTACGTGCCTTGAGTGTTTTAACAATTTCATCTCTGACGACATCTAACGGTTTTTCTGCTGCAGGAATACGACGAACAAGCTTTAAAATTTCATATCCTTTAGTTGTTCGTACAACAGGAGAAAGATCGCCAATTTCTTTTAAGCGAAATGCAGCCTGTTCCAGGTCAGATTCATGCTCGCCACGGCCAGAAATAGTAAGCTCAGCTTTATTTTTTAAATCACTCTGTTTTTGAAGGATAGCATCAAATTCAGTTGGATCTTTTTTAAGTTGAGCTAGAATCTCTTTAGCTTGATCGAAAACTTTAGTTCGATTTTCTTGAGCAGCTTTTAAAAATATTCGCTTAACTGTTACTGTTGGTGGAATTCTGAACATTTCAGATTTATTACGTTCATAGAATCGTAAAATTGTTTCCTCATCAATTTCAACTGACTTGCCATAGGCTTTGCTATCAATCATCCAATAGCGAACCTTACGGCGTTCAGGAATACGATATGATTCTTTGTGGCGTTGATAAAAAAGTTCGAGTTCTTTTTGATCAACAGATTCTGAGCGAGCTCTTTTAATAAAATCGTTAACATTAAAAACTAAAATCGAGAAGTTTTTTTGTCCTTTTTTTTCTTCAAAAGCTGAACGCAATTCATGCTCAGGCATGTACTCAAAAGTTCTAATAAAATTGAGTATCAAATTTCGCTTAAGCGATTCTTCTTTTTCTTCTTCAAATTGGGCCGGTGTTATTCCAAGGCGTTTAAGATAACCTTGGTAAATATCCATATTCAAAGCGCCTTGTTCATTGATCACTCCAGGTGGAAACATCTTAACGAGCTCATCTTTAAACCATTGTTGATCAAGCTGAGGTGATACACTTTTTTTTATTTGATCAATGAGTGCATCATGAACACATTGTTCTTGAGCAAGTTGTTCTGGTGAACGGCCACCAAGCATGCCGGCAATAAATATTTCGCTTGAAATACCATATTGACGTGCATAGTTCTTAACATTTTCGATACGAGAATAAATATCCGATAATGACCTTCGATATTGACTGAAAAAAACCTTCGAGCCATTGACCTTTCCAACAGCAACTTCATTTCCTGGACTACTAAAGAAAACTCCGTAAATACCACTTACGGCAAGAGAAACAAAAACAATCCACAAGATTGGATACCATTTTCGAATTTCTTTTCTAAACATATAAATCATGTAAAATCCCTTCCTTTTTGAAGCTTCTTTTTATGGTTGCTTAACACGATTGAAGTTTACCCTAGATTATCTATTTTTCCAAGGTCGTCAGAACTCAAAATGCTCTATATTCATCAAAACGCCGATCAGATCGACTAAAATAAAAACTCAAACAAATTTTCAATAAGCAAAATGTTTTCTATCAAACCCTTGTTTTGACATGCCGAATGATATTCTTGCATCAGAAGGAGAATAATTTCATATACATTGTTTTTTAATGATTTTAATTCATAACTGAAATCAGGTTGATTGCAATTTTTAATATTTATATCAAATACAACTTATATTGATTTTTGAGCTTAAAAGCAAGACCAAAGCTTCTTGATCATAATAATATCGGCATCTGAGGGTTGTTCGGTAAGTGAAATAACGTGGTAAGAAAAATTTTGATTTGTTTGAGATTGCTCCGATTGAAGTTGGCGAATTAATCCGCGCCAAAAAGTTCGTTGGCGTTTTGCGTACTGACGGGTCTGGGCCTGTATGGTTTTAACGAGCTCAGCGTATTCGGATTTTTTCTCACCACGCCTGATCCATTGAAAAATTTCCCAATAGCCAATCAGCTGCTTGCGTTCAAGAAACCCCTCCCAAGGGGTCTCAATAAGAGTTCGAGCTTCATTGATCCAGCCTTGGTCGAGCATAATTTGAGTGCGCAAATCTATTCGCTGATTAATGACGTCGATATGGGGTTCAAGCGAAATAAAGAGAGGTTGAAGAGCGGGATCAAATACTGGTTTGTACGCCGATGGTTTAACACCAGTGGTTTTCCAAATAGTTAAAGCACGATTAATTCGATAGGTATCGTTTGGATGAATAGCAAGCGCTCGTTCTGGATCTATATGGTAGAGTTGATTCCAAGAATATTCTTGAGAAACCGCTTCTTCACAATGAAAGTGATTATTTTTTTGTTCTGGAAGATCATGTGCGGGAAAGAAAAGCGACTTAAGATAAAAGAGTGATCCTCCAACAATAATAGGAGTATGCTTTCGAGCGGTCGCCTTGCTCATTGCGTCGGTCGCCTGCCGGCGATATTCCATGATATTGATATCGCGCGGCTGATCGACGCAATCGAAAAGATGTGTTTTGTATGGGTATGATTCCCAATTTGGTTTTGCAGTGCCAATTGTTAATGGTCTATAAAACTGACCGACATCGGCGTTAATAATCTCACCCGAAAGTTCTTGGGCTAAAGTTTCCGAGAGATTTGTTTTTCCTGATGCTGTTGGCCCTACAATAACCAGTGTTCGTGAAAGTTTTTTTATCATATTTTCGGTTACAGACAATAAATTATGTTATTACACCTGTGATGACTGTGTTTTTTCCTGATTAAATGTACGATCATGGAACATAAATTGCTTAAAGGGCGTTCTTAATTCTTGTATAACAAGCTCTCGGTCAAAGTTTTTGACTACTTGCATCTCTTGAGCAATAAGCTCTTCTGTTATTTGTAACAGCGTCCGCTCCCCAAATGAAAGATCTTTTTGTTGAGCAACGTACATAAGATCACGATAAATTTTGGCAATATCAAGAAGTTTCCCGCTTTGAATTCGAGCTTGATAATCTTTATTTCTCCGGTTCCAGCCACTGGGAGTAAAATCAATGCTTTCAAGTCGTCGCTCCGGTTTTCTTCTTAACTCATCTATAACCAGATCAATAACTTCTTGATTGCTTGGCCTGCGAATTCCTATTGCCTCAACATTATAGGTAGGGACCAAAATGGTCATGTCTTTAAAGAGGAAAACAAGTTTCATAAAGCTGATTGTTTTTCCAGCAACTTGTTTTTCAACAATCTCCTCAACGACAGCAACGCCATGTCCTGGATACACTACATTATCATTGAGTTTGAACATGCTATTCCTTTACGAAGAAAGTCATACATTGTCGGAATACCTTGTTGCCAATTTTATTGTTATAACGAATTCCACCAGAAGGCTTTATTTCTTTGAAGGAAACAGCATTGTTTACAAGTAGGCTAATGAAGATGCCCTTAATGAGGGATAATTCTAATAGAGTTTTTTATTCTAAATGAGTACTAAGCACACCAACCACACAAGCCCCAAGCTCATCGTAACCCTTCTAATGGATATTGACGCTATTCCTTAAAAAAGGACGTCATTAGGGTAGCAGAAATTTTTTCCGCCATACAAGTTTACATAAAAATTGCACTTTTTTGTGTTATTTGCTAAATAGGTCAGTTTTCCCTTTTGACAAAGCGAATTCTTCATCGTAATGTTAAGAATATAACTGTTCAGATAATATTTGTTGTATTGGTGCGGGGTTTCTCAGTATGATTAAAAAATTGGTGATAAACATAGCTCTGTTGGGTTTTCTAGCAATTATTATATTTATAATATCCACACAAGAGATTCATACACAAAATCAATGCCTCAATCAAGCAACTAATAAAATACAGCCTACTATTGAGCGCCATGAAAATACAAAAGCTTTACTTGCCCTGGTTGAAAAGCTCAATGCTCAGATTGATTCTATCGTATACCTCTTGGCAATTGATATACCCAAAACAGATGCTTTTTTAGAAACAATAGAAAAACGGCTTAATCAGATTGATGTTGACGCAAAAGCTCACCATGCATCATTACTTATTGACACGGTGAAATTATCAACCCTCAAAGAGACCGTTTTGTACTATAGGTCGATCGTTGATATTCAAAAAAATAAAGAGACACGAAAGTTGTCGGCATAAGTCGCAACTTTCGTATACTCTTTGCCCCCTCACCCCTCCTCTTGTTGTTATTTGATTTTACAAAAAAGTGCCCTCAAATAATAAGACTTTATAAAAAAGAGTCATTCCTCCTTCTGTGATACGAGTTTTTCACGTAGATTTTTCTATTAAAAATCTGGGGCACCGCTATACTCAATCACTGAAAAAGTAGGCAAAAATAAATAGGGAGACCTTATGGCAAATTCAATGCACCAAAAATTTATTTGTGCTTTCCACTGGAACTTAGTTGGAAGCATAGCGTACGAAAGCCTTAAGGTCTTGCATTGCTTTTTGCTGTTTACAAAGCTTGATCCAGTAACATGTGGTTTTGTTGGCAGTCTATTCTCGGTTATTTATCTGATCACGCGTATTGCAGATTTTGGTGCCACGAACTCTATTCCACCATTCCACAACCTCTTTACACGCAACAAAGAAAACTTTCGATATTTTCTCATTCGCTACTCACTCATTCCTCATTTACCGCTTATTCTTGGTGGAGTTCTTATTGTAGCGCTTATCCCTTTCTTTGGCCCCTTTGCAACCGCATTAAAAATTCATTTACCTCCATCGATACGAAATATTTTTGATGCACTTGCCAACTGGGCAGCGCCACTAACCATCAACAATATGACCCTTTATCTTATTGTTTTACCGCTTATTATAATCCTTGAAACCATCCGTTCATTCTTTCGACAATTCCTCCACACTATTTTTCAAAGTAAAACTATTGTTATTGCAGAGCTCATCATCTTTATCGGTTATTTAGCATCTATATGGATACCCAATCTTATCTATGGATGCCCACTTACCCTTAACCTCATCTTTATTCCGCATCTAGCAGACTCTCTCTTAGCGCTTATTGTTTTCATGATCATGGTACACAACTTCTATCGAACGCTTCCCGACGGCCATTCCGATTTGCCGCCACAACTTTGGAAACGGCTTACCGCCACCAAATCATTTAACTATCTACTCCGTGTAACGCGCCATATGTTCACCAGCAACTTTTTAACGCCGCTTTTCGCGGTCAAATTTGGACTCAAAGCGGCCGGCATCTTTTACTTTGCAAGCACGCTTGCAAATACAACACAGGCTATTGTTCGTTCACTGGTAAACTACTCTGGAGGAGCACTTTTTGCGTCGCTTAAGGATGCCCCGCAAGCAGAGAAGAAACACGCATTCGATCTTATCGCACAAAAATTAGTTCGCATTGTTGCGCCATGCATAATCTTTATGATTATCAATTACCGCTCAATCATTAGACTGGGTCAATCAGGAGAAGTTTCAGATGTGACATTCTCACTGGCGCTCTTATTCCTTATCATCAGTTTCACTGAATTCTTCTTTATCCTTTATGAGCAGTTTTACATCATCGAAGAAGCGGCCGATAAGCTTCTGGTATTCAAGCTTTTCGAAGTCGCCATCTTCTATGGCTTAGTAACACTGAGCCCCAGTGAATCTCAAGTAACAACACTTATTTCTATAATATTTATCCGAATTTTAAGCTTTGCCGTGATAGCGGTTAATGCTTACTACAACTGGAAGATTATCCCCAGCTTCAAAACCAATCACCGCTTAGTCGTATTCAGCATTATTGTTTCTCTGATCGTTGCCTATTTCTTATAAGCCCACAAACAGATAGATACATCAAAAAAGCTAAAAAATCTTGTATCCCAAAGCCCCGTAATTCATACTCAATTTAAATTTATTATCTGTAGCATTTTGGGAGAAACCATAATGAAAGAGCTCATATTCGTCGTGATATCTCTTTTAAGCATCTATCATGATACATATGCAGGACTTGAAGATTTTAAACAAGCGATAAAACGAGATACGATTGATTATGCTGAAGTCAAAAATGCACTGAAATATACAAATTCTCATTCGCTTAATAGCCCCAGCTCATACACCAATTATCTCGCCTGTGTCAACGTAGCATATAGACAAAAAAAGAGCACCACAGAAAAAAATAAGCTTATTAATATTGCCATCTATCTTCGCTATAAAGGCGCAAAGTTTAGTCAGAATCTTACCGATATTACTGATTATAATGTTTTAAGAGCTTGGGGTCGCGGGGGTGGTGCTGGTTTTTTTGTAGAAGGCCCCTTAATGGGGTGCTCGGGATCATTCAAAAATAAAAACATACCCGAAACTATTGCAGATATTAACGATCTTATTAACCGCATAAACGAGCACAACCGTCAAATCAAATCAACAAATAAACATGCACAAGCACAAATAGCCGCATTACCGGAAGATCTACCTGAGCTCTACGACGAAGAATTCCAACCCCAGCACCAACCTAAACCTACCCATATAATTAGTACACCAAAACCACAATCTAACCCAGGGTTAACCACACAAATAGCGCCTAAACCACCACAACCCGAACCAAAAATAGAGCAACTACATGAGATAAAAAAGTACCCTATAGACTTTTGTGATGACCCTGAAGGGCTCTTAAAATATTACCAGCAAACAAAAGACCCAAGTTTTTTAACGTTTAGCTTCAGGAAACGAGTAGATCACTTCTCAAACCAAAATACTCTGAACTGCGCATCACCAAAAATGGTCAACAAATTAGCCGATTGGGGCTTCTTGCAACAATTCCCAGGCATTGATCGGAATGACCAAAAGAAAGTAACTACTGATGTTAGACTTGCACTCAATGAAAGCTATAACAACTTAGACGATATACTCAACCCCTTATACGGCAAACCGACATTCAATCGAGCCCTTGATGATAAAGAACTCTTTAAAGCATTGACGCACCTCATGCACGAATATTCGGTGGCACCAAACGAAGTAATAGCCTGGTGTGCGAAATGCAACGGCATCAAACAACTTGTCCATACCGTTATTCACCGCAAGCCAGAATTTGTACCACATCTATTTAAAAAAGGCAGCGACCACAAAAAGAGACGTATCCAAATAGATGAAGACACGCAAATATTAGCCGAACAAAACGGCATCAAGGTCATTCAAGATAAGAACAAACTTTTTATAGCACCAACAGAAGCAAAATCACATGAGGACGAGCTACAAGTAAAGATCTCCAACCTCAAAGAGTCACTCGTGAGCCTGAAAAAGAAGCTCAAAAAATTAAAAAAACACCTTACGTCACTAAGAGGTTTTTTAGCTACACAATAACCTTAAATAAAGAGGTCAAAAATCTCAAAAAAATTATGAGCGGAGAAGTCCCCGCCGCTCTTTCCCTTTTTTGGTTTTATTTTCTTAAAAAATAGATTCCATAATTCAAAAATCAATCGGTTGTATAAATTGATCTAGAAGTACTTTCGATCAAAATTCATGCAACGCGAGAAAAATAAATTTTGCTTTTTATACGTCTGAATGGTCAACCAGCTTTTTATTAGCTCGTTTTCGTACAATTGGTTTCTTTATATTATACACGTCCATTGTGTTATACGCGCTTGTTTTAGACAAATGAACGCAACCAGACACCTTCGACTAACCACACCACTCATTTATTTTCTATTCGTACACGTACAGATACACTAACGAATTGTTTAGCTACCTCTTACCCTACCCATACCTCTTATATTTCTTTTTCTTTTTATTATTTATAAGTGTATACAGATATGACATGTAAGACATATCTGAATACTTAAACTTATCCATAACTTATCCATAACCTAACCCTAACTCGACTCCCTTCCCTACTCGATTACTTACGTTTAACTATTAACTGTTTTTTATATGAGTATACATATGCGTAAGTACTCACTAAGTTAACCTTATTATTATTCTTAATTATTATTCTTATCTTTAATTTATCTATGAATATCTAATAATAAGAGATTCAATCAAGGGCTTGTTATCCCCTCCCCCGTATCCCACCGTAGGTTGCAATCCACTCGTTCACTTACATATGCAAATATACTATGGACACTTAATATCAACCCGCATACCAAATACCAACCCACTCATTACACTACAATCCCTATCCTTCTTACATCCTTACATCCCTATATGCCCTATGTCCCAATTACCCCATTGCCCCACATTCACAGAAGACCTACACGCCCCCCTCTTAATCCTCCCTAACCCCTTACCTTAATCCCTTACCTTACACCAGGATCCACGTAGTCGACGCCCGGCGGCCCCGTTAAACACCCACGGGAAAAGCCGCCGGGCGGAAGACGGAGTGCCGGTCGCGATTTTCGAATCAAGGGATACTCGACTGGCAAAATTCAGCCAAAAACACGAATAGATGCATAGAATAAGCAACTAAACAAAACCAAACGACAAATGATAAAACGTGCCATATGTGTCGAAAAAATGGCCGCTCCTAAGAAGCCATACGGCAAATAGAGCAACTACAAAAACAAGACCAACCCAAAGGACATGAAGCTAAAATAAACTGAGTAAAGCAAATTTGTTTACATAATTTATTATTATGCGGAAAGATAACCGGGCCACCCTTGCAAACCCTGAGCGTTATGCACTCAGATTTTCTCAATAATTACTTGACGGATCTTCATTGGTGCACTAAACTAACCTTAGTATAAAAATCAAATTTATGAATTGAAATCAGCGCCGAATAGGCGCCACCAATAAAGGATATTATGGCTAAAATTATAGGAATAGACTTAGGTACAACAAACTCAGTTGTCTCAGTCATGGAAGGTGGAAGTCCAAAAGTTATCGCCAACCAAGAAGGTGCAAACACAACCCCTTCTATCGTGGCTATGACCAAAGACGGACAACGCCTCGTGGGTACCGTTGCTAAACGTCAAGCAATCACCAACCCAGAAAATACAGTTTTCTCATCAAAACGTTACATCGGCAGAAAACACCGCGAGCTTGCAAAAGAAGAAATTAATCTTGCGCCCTATAAATTGGCTGCAGGATCAAATGACGACGCTGTCATTATGCTCAACGGTAAAGAATACACACCTCAAGAAATCGCATCAGCTGTTCTTCAAAAATTAAAACAAGCTGCTGAAGATTATTTGGGTGAAACCGTTACCCAAGCAGTTATCACGGTGCCAGCATACTTCAACGATGCTCAGCGCCAAGCAACTAAAGATGCAGGCAGAATCGCCGGCCTTGACGTTAAGCGTATCATCAACGAACCTACCGCAGCAGCACTTGCCTACGGCATGGACAAAAAGAACAATGAAGTTATCGCAGTATTCGACTTCGGTGGCGGAACATTCGACGTCTCAGTTCTTGAAGTTGGTGACGGAGTTGTTGAAGTAAAATCAACCAACGGCGATACCATGCTCGGTGGTGACAATATCGACTCAGTGCTTATTAACTACTTGGTCGAAGAATTCAAAAAAGAGCAAGGCGTTGATTTGCGCAACGACAAAATGGCATTGCAAAGACTCAAAGAAGCTGCTGAAAAAGCAAAAATTGAACTTTCATCAGCCACAGAAACTGAAATTAACCTTCCTTACATCACAGCCGATGCATCAGGACCTAAGCATTTGGTTCTTAAAATCAGTCGTGCGAAACTTGAAAACTTGTGCGAAGGCATTTTCAAAGCACTCTTTGAACCATGCAAAAAAGCACTCTCCGATGCTGGCATAACCGCTTCACAAATCCAAGAAGTTATCCTGGTTGGTGGTTCAACCCGCATTCCAAAAGTACAGCAACTCGTCAAAGAATTCTTTGGAAAAGAGCCAAATAAATCAGTTAACCCCGATGAAGTAGTTTCAGTTGGTGCAGCAATTCAAGGTGGCGTACTCGCGGGCGACGTAACCGACGTTCTCCTCCTCGACGTCACACCATTGTCTCTTGGCATTGAAACCCTGGGCGGCATTGCAACCAAGCTCATCGAACGCAATACCACAATTCCTACACGTAAATCACAGGTTTTCTCAACGGCAGAAGATAACCAAACAGCGGTAGATATTCATGTTGTTCAAGGTGAGCGCGAATTTGCTAAAGATAACAAAACACTTGGCCGCTTCCGCCTAGAAGGCATCCCTGCAGCTCAACGCGGTGTACCACAAGTTGAAGTTACCTTTGATATCGATGCAAACGGCATTGTAAACGTTTCTGCAAAAGATAAAGGCACCGGCAAAGAACATCGTATCACCATTACAGCTTCATCTGGACTTTCCAAAGAAGAAGTTGACCAAATGGTTAAAGATGCCCAAATGCACGAAGCTGACGATAAACAAGCTCGTGAATTGATTGAAAAACGTAACACACTTGAAAATATGATTATGCAAGTGGAAAAAACAATCAAAGAAAATAAAGAAAAACTTCCAATCGCAGAAGTTAACAACCTTGAAAAAGCTCTTGAGACCGCTAAAGTAGCCCTCAAAGAACATGAAAAAGATGCAGCAGCACTCACCAAAGCAACTGAAGAGCTGACACAAGCTTCGTATAAAGTTGCTGAAATACTCTACAAAGAACAACCTCAAGCAGATGCGCAGCAAGACGCTGCTCCAGAGCAGAAATCTGATCAAGCTGGCTCAGGCCCAATTGATGCGGATTTTGAACAATAATAGATAGCAATGGGCACCTGCCCTCTTCCCCTTTTTTTTCAATTAGGGCTGTGTTTATCACAGCCCTAATTGTTTTTTAACTACTTGTATCAACCAGCACCCCTTTTTATCTTTGTCTCACTCTCTGCTAAAATATAACCACTACAGTCAAAAATAGATCCAAAGATACAAGTTTTTAAGAGAAAATTTATATGCTTTTTATCGTCCAATTCATAAAAAAAGTCATACTCAGTCAAGCGTTAGCGCTCTGCCTTGGCATCAGCTTGGGACTCGTAACATCACTGGCCTGCTCAATAAAATATTCATGCAAACCAGATTTGTCTGAATATTGGCAAGAAACTCAATGCGTACAAATTCCAGCCCTCAATCAAAATTTCTATGAACGGTCTACAACAATCGATAAGCCCGATTCACTAAAAGATCAGACCGGCCTGTGTGGAATCTTTGCAACATACAATGGTTATTGCATGCTCCAAGCACTCGACAACCCAAACAATCGCGACTATTATCTTGCGCAAATGAAATCAGTCGACTCCTTTCATCAGTGGGTTAAAGAAAATGAGTCCATGGTTGAAAAGATTAAGAACAGACACAAGCGCGTCGGCAACCTCAATAACATTCCACTTCAAACGCTCACTGCGGGGCTATCTAACGACCAAATAGATAGAATCAAAGCGTTTGACTATTATTTTATCAAAGAAAAAAATTCTACACGTCAACAATTCAATGGCATCAAGGGCAAGCTTGAAAGCTTTGGACTTCAAATAAAACTTTTTGCATGCTCATTTATCTGTAAGCGGTTTGCAAAGCAATTTAAAAGCTCAGAAAAACCCCATATTGTTATCTTCAATCTTAAACACCATTGGATCACCGTCGCCCTGAGTGCAACGGAGACGCTCGTTGCCGACTCATGCAATATAAATCGATTATCAGATTATCGTGTTGTTGCGCTTGATGCATTCATGCGCAATCGAAAATCATACACTAACGATATTCTAAATACGCAGGCCCAAGATCAAACGTTACCCAAACAGAATCTTCCGGCAGCAGCTGCGTAACAGTTCTGCCCGAGTGTTCAACCTCTTCCACTAAAGATTCATACGCTCGCTTTAATTGCTGCCTTATTGAGTAGGGCAAAAGATTCTTTATTCCTTTATCACAAACCAGTGTTTCAAGCTTTGTTAAGTTACAAAATGTTTTCTGGAAGTGCTTGAAACAAATCCAGACAATCATCCCGCTGCACAAAACTCATTGCATATACTTCGAGCTGATTAATAATCTGCTCTATTTGTACATCAGTTGGTAATGACAATAAATATGAACGAAGATTTGGGTTATGAGCTTGAGTGATTATTATATCTTGACTCGGATCTTGATCTTGAACAATAGTTACATCAAACTCGGCTTCTATTTCAAGAGCCTCATGATCACTCATCCCGACAAGAGAACAATACAAAATCAAGCTCCACCACACAACAAGCGTTGAAGTACGCATACGCAATGCTACAACCATACCTTCCCCTTCCCTCTATGAAGATAATTATTCTCGATCGATTGTGCAATTAACTTCACTCTACTTTTTTCCTTCAAGCCAATGCAACGAAATAAATTGAGAGTTTTTTTAAAAGGGTTTCGTTCTTCCTATATTTTTCTCTATAGTTACATTCATAAAGATTTCCACTCGACATTGCATAAATAAAAGGAGCTTCTCCTCATGCGTTCACGTAAGCTCATTATCCTAGCGCTCCTCAGCGTCATCGCATCATACATCACATGGTTTGGCTATCAATACTTCACGCAACGATCAATTCAACAATTTTTCAAAACTAAGCAAGTACAGCGCCGCGACATTCGCCACCTGGTCAATGCAGCAGGAACCCTCGAGGTCAAACAAGCATTTAAAATTGGCAGCCTTATTCCTGGCACCATTGAGTCGCTTCATGTTCAAGAAAATCAGTATGTTAAAAAAGGCGACCTACTCGCACGCATTAACAATGGTAAAGGTGATACAGACCTCCAAGCAGCACGCTATCACCTCATTCGGGCAACGGAAGAATATGAATATCAAAAAAAATTTCTAGCCCGACAAACTGCCCTCTATGAATCAGGACAACTTGCGCGCGACAGCTATGACTTCTCGTTCAAAGAATTAAAAAAAGCTGAAGCTGAAATGAATGCACTTAATGAAATTTTTAAGAAGAGCTCTTTTGACTACGAAAATCGCAATATTGTCGCTCCAGATGATGGGATTATTACCACTGTTTGTGCATCAAAAGGAATGGCCGTCCTTAATGACTTTCTCAATATACTTTTTGAAATGGCACTTGATATAACAGATCTTGAGGCGACATTGGATATTGATGAATGTGATATTGGAAACATTAAAGCAGGTCAAAAAGTTATTCTTGCAGTCAGCACCTATCCAGACCAAACATTCAAAGGAATTGTCACCAATGTAAGCCTTACCCCGAAGGCAAGCTACCAATTCAACGGCAAGCCTTCAACCGATGGTCCGCTCTACTACAAAGCAAAAGTCTCCTTAAAAAATAAGGAAAACCTACTCAGGCCCGGCATGGGGGTAAACGCTAAGATCCATGTTGAAAAATCAAAGAATACGTTAAGTATTACCGGCCTTGCTTTCCAAATTAATTCAAAAACAATTACCAAGCTTGCAAAAATTTATGGTTATCAAATCAAAACTCTTGATGAAGAAGCAAAGAAGAATTTTTACAAGATCCATAAAAACGAACGCGTACGGATTGTTTGGACCGCTCAAGATTCGCTCATCAACGAAAAAGTAATTGTTGTTGGCATCACGGATGACACTTATTGGGAAATTAAAAACGGGTTAACCGACCAAGACCATGTCATCATTGATATGCAAGAACCTGAAAATATGGAAAAACTGTATGCTCATCTTTTTAGAAAACTGTAGTCATGAATAAAATGTTATTATTCAGAACCTCACTCCACGCGATTTCCCATCACAAAATTCGTTCATCGCTCACGATGCTTGGAATCATCGTTGGGATTGCAGCGATGATTTCAACGCTTGCTATTGGCCACGGAGCTGAAGAACGCATCAACAAAGAACTCCTTGCCATGGGTGATAACTATATCTTTATTACTGCCGGAAATTGGATGAGTGATGAGCAACCAAAAGTCAGTCGTCATAAACGAGCATCCCCGTTGACACTGCAAGATATTGAAGCCTTAGAACAACAATGCAGCGCCATCAAATACATCTCTCCCAATCTATTTTTCGACTTCCCGGTCTCATATCAAAGCAATACCATTAAAACTGAAGTTAAAGCGGGCAATGAACAACTGCTATCGGTTACCGGGCGCAAAATTAAAAAAGGCTCATCATTTACCCACCACCATCTTCAAAAAAATACCCGATGCGCCATTATTGGAGCAAAAGCGTCAAAGACACTCTTTAAATCGCTTAACCCCATTGGAGAAACCATCCTCATAAATGGAATTCACTTTACAGTCATTGGGGTTTTAGAATCAATTGAAAATTTTTTTGGCATTAAAGATCCTAATCTTAATATTTTTATACCAATCACCACAGCTCGAAAATGTTTTACAAAAAAATATTTTTCCAACCGCGTTTCCGGTATTACCGTTTCAGCACAAGCACGCAACGACATTCCTCTAGTCGTCAGACAAATGCGCCAAATTTTGCGCGCACGCCATCAACTTGAACCACAAGAGCCTGATGATTTTATGATCTATGACCAGATGTCGATGATGAATGCTGCACACAGCTCTTCGTCGGTACTTAACCTTCTTCTTTTTATTATTGCTTCAATTTCGTTAATTGTTGGTGGAATTGGGGTAATGAATATCATGCTGGTATGCGTCAGAGAACGAACACGCGAAATTGGCATTCGCATGGCACTTGGAGCATCGGATCATTCAATTATGCAGCAGTTCTTGTGTGAATCAATTACCCTATGCCTGATCGGTGGAATTATCGGCATCATCTTGGGCATAACTATTCCACTATGCGCTCAAGCTTTCACCGGGTGGAACATGATTATTAAACCATCATCAATTATAATTGCCTGCTCTACCATTGTTGTGATAGGAATAATATTTGGATACTACCCGGCTTACAAAGCATCAAAATTACCACCTGTTTTAGCACTTCAAGATTCATAACGACTAATTCATACCAAAACAATAAAGTCGGTGTTATACTCTTTTGCAGTGCTGTTAAGAGCGCCGTCATTTTCAATGCGAGAGAACCATGAAAAAAAGAATAGTAATTGCACTCCTTGCATCGGTTGTAGTTGTCGCAACAATCTCAGGATACGTCATAGTAAAAAAACATGACAAACCAACTTCTATCAAATTATTCACCGTTGAAAAACCAATTTACCGGCCACTGACTCAATACATTAATGCTTCAGGAAATCTCAAAGCAAAAGATCAAATTTCTATTGGAAGCTTAGTTGCTGGCAGAGTTGTTGAAATTAAGGCTGATGACAACGACCAAGTCAAAAAAGATCAAGTCCTTGCTATTCTTGATAATGGCATTGGAGAAACAGCAGTTAAGCGACTGGAAGCAACACTTGATGAAGCACAAGCAATCTTTGATTACCAAGAAAAATTTTATAAACGCCAAACAGCCCTTTATAACTCAGGGCAAATTTCAGACAACTTATACGACCAATACACCCAAGATTATCTGGCAACCAAAGCTCGCGTTGAACAAGCACGCTATGCTCTCAAACTGGAGCAACAAACTTATAATAACCTCTTTATTAAATCACCTGATCACGGAATCGTAATCGCTAAAAGAATTGATTTAGGACAAATGATTACCTCGGTGTTACAAGCAACAGTTCTCTACGAAATAGCACCAGATTTAACTAAGATGGAAGCTTATATTGATGTTGATGAAGCAGATATTGGCATGGTCAAAGACGGGCAAGATGCGATATTTACCGTTGATGCTTTTCCCAAAAAGCACTTTACGGCAAAAGTTGATCGAATCCAATATCTGGCAAAAATCGTTGATGGAGTCGTCACCTATGCAACCATACTCAAAGTTGAAAATCCAAAGTTTCGCTTACGTCCCGGGATGACAACCAACGTTGATATCAAAGTAGCAGAAAATAAGCGTGCCCTTACCGTCCCAAATAAAACACTGCGCATCAACACGGCTACCATCGAACAACAAGCACTTCGCGCCGGATATACTCTCCAGAAATTTGCAATACCTCACGATCAACAAAAAGATTCTTTAAGCAAATCAAAAGTACGCAAACACCGAGATCTCATCTGGATCTTAGAAGATAAAGTTATTAAACAAGTTGAAGTAAAGCTTGGGACAAACGATGGCCGCTATTCAGAAATTCTCAACGGAATTAATGAAAACACCAATGTTATCAGTGAAGTTGAAGAAATTAAAACGGAAAACAAGCTCTTAAAGAGCATTTTCGCTTCTCCAGTTGGAGGTTAGCACACATGAAAACGATCGAAGCTCATAACTTAGTTAAAATTTATCGAATGGGTGAAAACGACTTAATGGCGCTCAAGGGCATCACGTTGACCATCGATAAGGGTGAGTTTGTTGCAATAACTGGATATTCCGGCTCTGGAAAATCAACCCTGATGCATCTACTTGGATGCCTTGATACACCAACTGAAGGTGATTATTTCATCGACGGAATTAATGTGAGTACCTCAACGCGCAATGAACTTGCTCAAATTCGAAATCAAAAAATTGGTTTTGTCTTTCAAAAATTTCACCTGTTACCCGATTTAACCGCACTTGATAATGTTGCCCTTCCTATGCTTTATGCAGGAAGTGGTGAAGCCGAAGCCCGTACTCGGGCGGCTGAGCTCTTAACAATGGTTGATCTTAAAAACCGCCTGACCCACTACCCTTATCAACTTTCTGGCGGTCAGCAACAACGCGTTGCAATTGCTCGCTCACTCATTAACAAACCAAGTATTATTTTAGCTGATGAGCCAACTGGAAATCTTGATTCACAAACTGGCGACGTCATCATGGACATGCTCAGAAAGCTCAATACAGAGCAACAAACAACCATCATTATTGTTACTCATGAACCTTATATCGCCGCAAAAACACGTCGAATTATCGAACTGATTGATGGAAATATTAAGTCAGATAAGCCGGTTGATGCAAAGAATGCACCTAACATAGAAAATCTATCACATGAATAAATCGATACTTTTTAAAAGCGCCATGCGCTCACTGAGTAATCACAAAACACGATCTATTTTGACAACGCTCGGTATTATTATCGGCGTTGTTTCAATTATTGCGGTAATGTCGATCGGCGAGGGAGCAAAATATAAAGTAAGCAAAGAGATTGAAAAGCTAGGAACCAATTTTATTATTGTCCTTGCAACACAACCCAAACATTTTGCAATACGCGGTGCTGGTGTTTTTATGACACTCAAGCCAGAGGATCTACGCGCTATTCAAGATGAATGCGACGACATTGCACTCATTTCCCCAGGAGTTCAGGCCCCCGTCAAAGCGGTGTACGAAGGTAATAACTGGCAGACACTCCTTACCGGTATCAATGAACATTATCTTGAAATTCGCCAATGGAAACTCATTAGGGGTGAATTTTTCACTGAACAAGATGTTCGCTCGGGCAGCAAAGTTGCAATTCTTGGTGTCAGTGTAGCAAAAGAACTTTTCAAAAATGAAGACCCCATCGGAAAAACAATTCGCGTTAAGCGGCTCCCCTTCAAAGTTGTTGGTATTGCCGAACCAAAAGGAAAATCTCCCGACGGGCGCGACCAAGATGACTCAATCATGGCACCCGTCACAACGGTGCAACGTAAGGTTATGGGTAAAACAAATTATGGTGCTTTTTTGATGTCTGCAAAAAGCAAAGAACGACTCTCAGCTGCTGCTGCGCAAGTAAAATCAATTTTACGTCAACGCCACCGCTTACAAGAACATGAAGATGATGATTTCACCCTATTCACCCAAGATGATATTTCTCAAGCAACCGACGCAGCATCTTCTGTTTTAAATCTCTTACTGCTCATCATCGCTTCAATTTCTCTGATTGTTGGCGGTATCGGTATTATGAATATCATGATGGTAACGGTAACGGAACGAACCAAAGAGATTGGCATTCGCATGGCCCTTGGCGCAACAACACACAGCATTCTTTCTCAGTTTTTACTTGAAGCGGTTACTATTTGCTTGCTTGGAGGATTACTCGGAGTATTTATAGGAACGGCACTATCGGTCTTTGTCGGCAACCTTTTAAAGTGGCCAATCTCAATTTCTTCAATATCGGTGGCATTATCACTCGGTTCATCAGTTTTTATTGGACTCTTTTTTGGCTACTACCCAGCCTACAAAGCGTCCCAGCTTGATCCGGTTGAAGCACTTATTGATCGGTAATTTTTCAATAGATCTCCAGCAACTTATTTTCCCCACTTATCCTGAGTGTCGATAAACTTTTTCAATCGATTTTGACAAGCCCACGTGCTGTTATTTTTTCAGCAAGCGGAAATGTTTCATGGTGTGGGTAAACAAGGTACAGATGATCAAGATCGAGGTCTTGCAGCGAGATATACATAGATTTGGTTATTTTAGGAAAATCAGTGTATTTAAATTCAAAACCAATCTTTTTTCCATCCTTGATAATGAGTAAATCAAGTTCTGCGCCACTTTGCGTTGACCAAAAGTAACATTCGTCAGTTTGTGCGTGGTGTTGTTTGATGATCTCTTCAAGGGCAAATCCCTCCCATGATGCACCAAGCTTTGGATAAATCTGCAAAGCATCATAATCGGGAATGTTGAGAAGTGCATGCAAAAGACCGCTATCGCGAATATAAATTTTAGGGGACTTAACTTGACGCTTGCCAATGTTTTCAAACCAAGGCTGAAGTTCTCGAACCATAAATGTTCCGGCAAGTATGTCCAAATACCTTCGCACCGTGTGATTTGAGATATCGAGCGAGTTTCCAATTTCTGATGCGTTGAGAATATTTCCATGATAATGCGCAAGCATCATCCACAGGCGCTTCATGAGTGGTGGCGGAACGTTGAACCCAAGGTTTGGAATATCGCGTTCCATGAATGTTGAAATATACGATTGCCGCCAAGCAAAACTTTCCTTTTCAGAATTTGCAAGGTAAGAGCGTGGAAAACCACCCCGAACCCAAAGCCTGTCATGATCGCTTGCTTCTTCGAGCGAAAAGGGAGGAAGCTCAATGTATCCAATGCGACCAGCAAGCGTTTCTGAAGACTGTTGAAGGAGATCTCGTGATGCACTACCCAGAATTAAAAACTTGCGCGGTTTTTCATCAACCAGAACGCGTAAAATGGGGAATAAGTCTGGGCGCAGCTGTACCTCATCGATAACAATCAAATCGCTTTTGATGTTTTGGAGCGTAAGCATTGGATTTTCAAGCCGTGCTAAATCGAAGGGATTTTCCAAATCAAGAAGATAAGCATTGGGATATCGCGCGGCATATTCTCGAGCAAGCGTTGTTTTTCCCACTTGACGTGGCCCCAGAAGGCCGCAGACCGAATGGATGCCAAAATTGAAATCAATTTGTTTCAAAAAATAATTCCGATTCATAAGATTATCCTTGTAATTTGGAAGTTATAATTCCAAATTACAAGGATAATCCTGAAAAAGCAAGCAATTGAATCTTAAAATTTTTGTTTTACACATACTTGAATTTAAATAAAATTTCCCAGTACACTTTCCCAGTGAAAAAGGACGAAATGATTCCGTTATTCACATTGAAGAACGAAAATGATGTTTTAAAGAGGATAGTGTTTTAAAAATGAAGGAACATAAAATGTTTTTTTCACAACGATTAACTATGTTGATTGGCATGTTACTGCTCGGGTTGTATGGAGAAGCTTGGACAATGGAAATAGAAGCCAAACCTCACACCGATGAAATTTCTTTTCGTTTAAAATTCAGTAATGAACACAATAGCAATAATATCCTTGAACAAGAAGAGCAACTTTTTACTGACATGCATATGAAATATGCAGGTAATCTGTCACAAGAAACATTAGGTAATAAAGAAGCAACTTTTCAAGAAACGCTACGAAGCTCATTTTCAAAAACACGCACATCTTTTGAAAATAAAGCAATGTACCTAGTTGTCGCACAAAACCAAACTAATAATCTTCTCGGATCAATTTTCTTTTTTCTATCTGAGATCAATGGTAAACCGGTCATTCGTATTCGTCATTTTAATGCAAGAAATTTTGATGATCACCAAAACCTTGCACTGTTATTCAAGGGGATGCTTACGCACATTCAAACGACATTCCCTTACATTAATTCTATGATCTGCGTTTCTCATAAAGAAATCATTGCATATGATGCTGGATTAAAATCACTTGGCTTTAAATGCATTGATTTTGTTCCTGAAGAATGCACTGCTGAGCATCAGCAAACGTATGAATACAATTTCGAGCCAAATCTAGCCTCACAGCTTAATCCAGTAAAAACACGATAATTACTTAGTGATGACGTGCTATTTGATTGTAGAGTTCTTTAAATTTATCTTGCAACTCTTGTGTTGAAAAGCAGGAATAAAATTTTTGCTTTTGAGCATCTCTTTTGTTTTTAAAATCTTGGTGAGTGATAATTAAATGTGCGCAAACTTCTTGATCTGCTTTTGCAGCTAAATGAGCCGGTGTATTACCATGTATATCTTTTTTGTTTACAAGAATGTCGTTTCGAACAAATAGCCGACCAATAATTTCCCAAAAATTTTTTTGTGCTGCATGGTGCAATGCCGTTCTACCATTCAAATCTTGAATATTTACATCAGCTTGCTCTGCAACCAGATAAACAACAACGTCAACCTGTCTATTCCAGGCAGCAGCTATAAGCGGAGTAAACCCATCTATTTGTGCTTGATAGTTGATAAGATCACGATTATCGTTAATCAATGATCTTACAATTTCTAGATCTCCTAAAAGGGCTTGATATACAAGCTTCTCTCCTAAGGCATCCTTGGACAATAATACTTCCATAGAAAAAACATATTCAGTAAAGCACGATAACAGGCAACAGATAAAAAACAGAAAGCCCAGCTTTGTCATAATTCACCATGTAAAAAGAGAATAATATGCTAACCGGGCTCAGTTTATCCAAGAGTTCAAAGATAACAAGTAGCGAAGTTTTCCAAACAAGAAAACATGTACAATTTTTCACATAACAAAATTTTAATTGAAAATGTTGCTTAATGAAACGAAGAGCTTGAAGAACTGCTTGAACTTGTAATACCGCCTTGCTCTGCAACCATTTTTTCTCGTATCTTGAGTGTTTCACGCATCAAGCTTTTAATTTTTTCATCTCTCTTTATATAAAATTTATATGAATGACCAGCATGATTTCTGCTTTTTAGATCAACGTTTAAAGACAATAACAGGGCCTGAAGAGACTCTTCCTTAGAGGCTTTTGCTGCATCATGTAAAGGAGTATCACCAACTTCATTCATTATATTTGGTATTATACTTGGGAACCAAAGAAGCATGCTCACAATTTCGCAGTGCCCCCCACGTGCTGCAAGATGCAAAGGTGTATCTCCATTAAAGTTTTTCAGGTTCACATTGATATCAGAAGTTTTAAGAAGCTGCTCAACAATTCTTGATTCCCCTTCTTTACAGGCAATATGTAAACATGTGTCTCCATTATATTGAGCATACTGCCGATTTATATCAAGAGGACTAAGTAACGCATGCACGGCTGCAAAATTGCGCTCAAGGACACCACACATAAGCTGCGTTGTTGGTGAATCTGGAGCTTGATGAGGAGCTTTCCGAGGTGACCGAACAGAACGTGGAGACTGTGGAACAAAGGGGCCGGACTCAGTGCTTACTAACGGGACTAAAGACGACAAAGATTTATTGCGTGCACTATTTGCTCGTTCTAATTCATTTACTTCTCTCACTGCTCGCAGTGCTCGCTCTGACAAACGAAGACTCCTTGCCTTAGCTTTTGAATGAATAACTTGTTCTTCAGGAACTGCTTGAAGCTCATGAGGATCTCCTGAATCCATTGCACGAACCCCCTGCACATAAGCAATACCAAAACAAAATGTAATCATTATTCTCTTAAACACGACTTATCCTTTCTTGTCACCAATCAATACACAGACTGACAGTCTAATCAAGTCTCATGCGATAATACAAGAGCAGCCAGCATTCTGTTTAAAAATACCTTTGAGCATTTTATTCTTTTTGGCATAGTAACGCGCAGTATGATTTTTATTATTTTTTATACCTACATCAATCCGATCATCCAGGATGAGCAGCTCGGTCAAATAACAATCTTGATTAAGAACAGCCCTGTGCAATGCGGTATTTCCGCTTGAATTTTGAGCATTAATATCAAGATCTGGTCGATTTTTTAGCAAGGCTTCTACAAAGTAAGAACGCCCTTCGGTAACGATATAAATCAAAAATGTTTCACCACCAACACCAGTAATACGCTTATTGATATCGATAACAAAAACTTCTTTTCGATTTTTTATCGTTTTTGCACAAATAAGCCGAGTAAATTCATTCAAATCGTTAGATATAATACACTGGTAGAGCTCTTCGAATTCAGAATCATGCAAAAAAGTTTGACTCACCCCTCGTTCGGGGCACACAAAATAATCAACGCCCTCCTCCATCATCCCATAAGCGAATTGACAGATAAAGAGACTCATACATTGATAAATAATACTAACCCAGAAGACCTTCACGCTTCCCCCTTGCTCTGACAAATAACTGAGCAATTATTCAACCATCTTGATGTATACAACTAAAATAGGTTAAAAAGAAATATCTTTGTTCAATAAAAAACGTGAACGTACCGTAACTACTCAGCATCACGTGGCGATTGAAAACGCTCACTCGATTCGGTCTAAGGCGATGGTAGCTGAGGTAAAGAAAGTGATGGCATCATAATTGAAAGCCGTGGAGACTGGAGAACAACTTCTGCAAGTGATCGTGGTGAATAAGGAGTTTCATATTGTGGCGGGCTTGGTATTGAAGTGCGTAATGTTTGACTTCCTGATGAACGCGCCGTGCGCTGCATTACCTTTGGGATTAATGCGTTAATTTTTTCAAAAGCATAATGATTCTCTGCCTTGCGTGCCCAATCAAGCGCAGATCTGCCCTTATTATCAATTCGCTGGGGATCAAGTCGACGATCCGCACACAACCAATCTATTGCAAGCTCATTATTTACCTTAATTGCCCACATAAGTGGCGTCAGCCCAAAACAATCAGCACAATTAATATCTAAATAGTACCCATTCAGTATTCGAGGCCGATCATCATGAATAAGAAGCTTAAGAACGTCATCTAACTTATAAATAATTGCGTGAATTAAAGCGGTTGTACCATACTTATCACTGCGATTCAGATTGAGATCATCAAAGGTTAATAGGGCTTGTATAATTTCAAAATCATTACGAAGTATAGCTCGAAATAATGGACAATCGCCTGTTTCATGGTCACTTGCATTAATATCAAAAAAAACGCGTGATTTTTCGGGAAACCCAAGGCTTAAAAGTGCTGAAAAAAATATTACCCGTATCAAAACCGCATGTCGCTCTTTTTCATTTAAGCAAAGGACGGGAGACTTTCTCAACTCTTCAACACGTTTAACATCTCGAGCAAAAACTGCCTGATTGAGCATTGCCCTATGAATGCACCAACAACGTCGTTCGCGATTTAATGCAAAAGCAGGATGTCCAACAAGTTGCTTTGTTGCATCAACATCTCCCCACATGACAGCCCGTTGCAGCGGATTCTGGCCATCAATTCCTGGCATACCAATATTACAATAAACTGCTTTTTCTTTTTGAAATCCTAACCGATCCAAAATATAATCAAAATCATAGTCAGATTCATGAAACAAAAGCTCTTGTTCATCCTCAGGTTTTTGCATCCCGTAGACAGAAGTCATTAAACCACAATAAAAGACTATGCTTATGAGCATGCGCAGAACGCTCATGCCTACCTCCTTATTAGACACTAAATTTATTTCGGTCCTCTATTGCAAAAATTATATTTTCTATTAATGATTAAATTATATGAGCCAGTGTACAAAATTGCACCTGGCTCTTGCAAGAGTTTTGCTCTTATTTAATTAAAGAAGATTTTCTAAATAAAATCTTTATACGTTTTTTACAATAGGAAGCTTCATAAAAACAAGAAACCGCTCTCTTCGAGCAAGTTTATATGAAACTTTTTTCTGAACAAAAGGAACCGACTTCTTATTCGGAATCCAGGTATCTGCCGCCCAGTAAACAAGTATTGCATTTTTGTAGCGGCATGAAGGCTGAAACATTCTGATCAGTTCCATATCATCAAGGGCTGCACGCGTTACAAATAAATCAATATCAAATTCGGTGTTTCTCAAAAAAGTACGCCATTCACAATCAACAATTTCAACATCTTCAAGTCCAAACATTTCAACAACTTGAGCGAGAAATTGCTGCTTCTTTTTGGTTACTTCAATCAGTTTAACCTTCAAGTGTGGATAAAGAATTTTGAGCGGAATTGCTGGAAACCCGGCACCAGTTCCAACGTCGGCAATAGTGGTAACGGTATTCAGATCAATGGCATTCCGTAACGCAAATGAATCCTGAAAATGTTGTCGAACAACACCAGCCAAATCTTTGATTGCCGTTAAGTTATAGTCTTCATTTGTTTGAAGCAAAAATTCTGCATACCGTTCAAACATATTGGTTTGTTCTTGCGTAAGCTTTTCATCTCGTCGAAAGTTATCCCAAATTCTTTCTGGTGGTTTTTGTTTAACACTCATCATTTTTCCTTATATGAATTACAAATGCTGCCAAGGTATAGCTTTTCTCTGTTTGGTTATGGTAAAGGTATAAGTATAGATGTTCACAAAAGAAAATAAAACGTCGATGACTCTTTTTGGGAAAGAATCTTGTATGAAAATAAATAAAAAAATATACGGCTTTATTTTTCTCTTTGTGGCCATTTCTTCACTCAAGGCCGATACTCGGATTGTTTTGACACTTCGCCATGCACCGGAAGATATTATTGACCAAGCAGCTAAACAGGCTGATGCTCAAAATATTTTGAATTCATTTGCCAACTTTGAACAAAAACCACCAAGTAAGCTCTCGCGTAAAATGATCAAGGGGCAATATACCGCCTACTTCAAGCCCGCACTGGGAGGCTTTATGGCAATATATGCTGGTTATATAACTTATTCGGACCTCAATGGTATTATCTCCTTCCCCCTACGCCACTCAGCCCCCAAAATTTATCTTGCAGTTACAAGCGAAATCAGGCTTATTAAAGTTCGCGATAACACCGTTTCACACCGCGAATATGCTCCACAAGAAGCCCCAGTTCAACTCTATGTTTTTGAAAAAAAGCAAGAGAACGAAGGACAGGTTTATTGGAGCATTAAAGAAGAAAAAATACCCGAAAATAACAAAATTAATCCATTAACACTCGTTTTACTCACCAAGCCAAAAAATATTGTTGTTGCTCCGGGTGACTATATAACCAATGCAGGAATTCAGCTGGTATTACCTGAAGTGTATGTGGTTGGTAATGGCGGAGTCGTCGAAACAATTCTAAAGTCACTGGACTACAAAAATTTCTTTGAACGCATCAAAGTAGAAGAGAAAAAGGTTTCAGATACGGTTATTCAAAAGATCAGTACAAACATTTGATACAAATGTATTGCCTATCTTTTAGAGACCTGACTAGACTAGGCTGAAAATATAAATACGTTCGTTATTTTTTATTAAAAAGGAGATTTTATGAAAAGTTTCAAAGCGCTCTTAGTTGCACTCACTTTATTCAGTGCAGTTGCACTTCCTAGCTGCTGCAAGAAAAAAGGCACTTCTTGTAAAACCAAGAAAGAAAAAGTTCGTAAACCTAAAAAAGAAAAAAAAGCTAAGAAGGATAAGAAAAATAAATCTTGCAAATAATGCTCATGTAACGGCAAAAAGCACTTGTTTTTGATACATAGACCTTACGAGAAGAGGCGCGGTTTGAATCGCGCCTCTTCTCGTATTTTATAGAATAGTTATGATGTTTATGATTCGTGAATACCAAGGTCCTGAATAAAGGCCTCTTGCGATGGTGCCCGCCCTAAATATTCTTTGAGCATAATATCCGGATCGACACTTCCTCCTCGTCCAAGCACAAGCTGAACAAAGCGCTCTCCCACTTCTGGATTATCAAGACCACCAAGTTTTTTGATATGATAAAAGACGTCAATCGCAAAAACCTTTGACCACATGTAACTGTAATATTTTGCACCATAGTTGGTTAAATGACCAAAAGCTGCACAAAAATGGGCCTCAGGGTCAAAGCTCACATGCTTGATGTAGCGCTTATTAATCGCCTGCACGGTTTGATCAATATCCTGTTCTGGATTTTTATCAAACAGCTGCAGTGAAATAAGGCTTAATAAACATTGACGTGTTACAAAGCTACCTGAATCAAATTTTTTAAGTGCAATCATTTTATCAATTAATTCTACTGGAAGCTGCTCACCAGATTGATAATGGCTAGAAAGTGGTTGTAAAACCTCTTTTTCATACAGCCAATTTTCAAACATTTGCGATGGCATCTCAACAAAGTCTGTTTTAACTGCCGTGCCCGCATTTGCAGTCAATTCGGTTGAACCAAGAAGCGCATGCATTCCGTGGCCAAACTCATGAAAAAATGTTTCAACATCAGAAAATTTGAGTAATGCTGGACGTCCATTAACCGGCTTTGGAAAGTTTGCAATCACGACGGCCACTGATGGCTTAATGGTCTGCTTGCCCGTTGTCGAGTCGATACGCTTGATGGTTGAAATAATACCTGCATGACAAGCATGAGAATATTTATTAGCCCGAGGAAAGAGATCTAGAAAAATAAATCCTCGTAAGCAACCGCCATCACGTTCGTTTACTTGAATCAGTTTAACGTCAGGGCTCCAAACCCACTCTGGCTGGACCATGGTAAATTTGAGGCCCAAGAAGTTTTGGTAAATTTCAAAAATGCCATCAATCGTTTTCTCAACGGTAAAATATTCAGCAATTTTGCGCTCATCAATATCGAGGTGTTTTTTCTTAAAACTTTCTTTAACGTAAGAAAAATCCCAAGGATTAAATTTGCCCTCATCATTGAGCTCTATACCCTCAGGCAACTCTCTCATGAGATCTTGCACCTCTTGATCAACCTTTACTTGGCATTTTGTAATGAGTTTTTGCAAAAAGTCGTAAGCACGCTCGGGAGTTTTCACCATCTCTGACTCAACATCAAGTGCTGCATAGCTTTCAAAGCCAAGCTTAAGCGCAAGTTGATGACGCAGTTTCATGATTGATTGTAATAACGCGTAATTTTGAGGATACGCACGTTGATTAAATTTGCGTGAAAATTTCTTACGCGTTTCGCTGTTATGACAGTTATCCATCACCTCAAAAAAAGTTGGATAGTCGCATCCGAGCTTGTAATTTTCTTGTTCATCTTTTTCAAGAGAAGCGAACAGGTTTTCATCGACTCCTTCAAGTTCCTCTTTTTTTGCCATGATAAAACTTTTATCGATGGCAATATTGGTATCAAATTGAATTGAGAGCTTAGAAAGCTCTTTTTTCAAATTCTGAACTTGTAGATATTCGTCGTCGGGCAAGCTCAGGCCTTGACGAGCAAAGCTTTTCATCGATTCATCTAAAAAATACTGTGCTTCTGAGCTCAGCGTTTCTTGTAATGACTTTTGTTCAACATAATTTTTGAATGCGTTGTACACCGTTTTGCTTGCAAAAGTATCAACCGCAAATTCTCTGAGTTTAACAACCTGTGCTCGACATGCGTCACGAATAGTTTGATCAGGGCTGATCATTTCAAGAATGCTCAACACATCAGCAACAACGGAAAATTGTGCCGCTGTTGCATCAAATGCTTTAATGGTATTTGCAAAAGTACGCTGATCATCGGGAATTTTAAAAATATTCTGAAGCTCTTGCGTAGTCTGCTCAGTAACCCACTGAGCATTATTATTAATCTGATCAACCGTTTGAGGAAAAAGAGCTGAAAGCTCTTTTGGGTGAACAATATCGGTCTGTAGCATACGTAAAAGTCCCTTCTGAGTTGTAATGCCTTTAAACTTTGCCGTTTGCCCACAGCTTATCATCGCCAGTAGTAACGACGCAACACCGGTTATCTTAAAAAAGTTCATAACTATCCTTACTCCTTTACTCATCTCCACACTCCTTGCATATCGTTTTACTATACCTCAGGAAAGAAGCAAAGAAAGTTATTTTTATTTTTTGAAGTTTTTAACTTTTTTAAGATGCTCAAATGAAAAAGAGCAGAGGTTTTTAGGCCTCTGCTCTTTTGAGTAACATCAAAAAAATCGTGCTAGTCCGGATGTTTTATTTATTGATTAATCGCTATCTTGGTTGTCGAGCACTGGATTCATATCATCATCTGAATCTGAATCTGAATCTGAATCTGATTCTGATTCTGAATTTGATTCTGAATCTGATTCTTCTATCTCTGAGTCGATAGAACGTGATGGCTCCTCATAGTCACTACCATATTCAAATTCTGGAAGAAGTTTTGGTAGCTTATTTGGTGTATTTTCAAACTCACCTTTACGCTTACGATCAACACTCAATTTGCTGCAAGCAAAGCTGGTAACCTTATGAGCAACAAAAACTACACTCAATCCGACGCCAATAGCCACTGCAACTGGGCCAGCACTTTGACCATGTGTAACCATAGTACAGATGTTGTTAGCAAAAAAGGTAGCTAGTGCAGCTACAGGAGTTGCAGCAATTAATGTTGCCGAATATGATTTCCCATCTACAGTTACGTTTTGTGGACCAGCATCTGCATGATCCATTTTTTGAGCAATGCTCAATGCTAGTCGTGTTAATGGCTTATTGCTATCAACAACTGAATCTTCATCATCTGAAGTAACATAATCAGAATCATTCTCTTCATCCATCAAATCTTGAACGTCTTCTTGCATTGGAATTGGTCCACGCACTACCAAAGTCATAGCTCTTTGACGCTCTAACTCAGCTTGATTAGCTGCCATGCGCTCAAGATCCGCTTGTTCTCTCTGTTGATATTCTGCAACAAGAGCTGCCTGATTAAGAGCTACTTCTTCTTCATCATCAAGTACTTCTTCTTCCACCATTGGTGTTGTAACCGCCAAAGCCATAGCTCTTTCACGCTCTAACTCAGCTTGATTAGCTGCCATGCGCTCAAGATCCGCTTGTTCTCTCAATTGAGCTTCTGCTACAAGAGCTGCTTGATTAAGAGCAAGCCGAGCTGCTTCTGTTTTACCTTTTAGTGGTGCACCATTATTAGCAAACATCTTAGCAATAGCGGCAAAACCACCTTCAATAAGAAGTGTTTTCTCACCGGCAACTAACTTCCCACGATTAGCCATCGTTCTCAATTGTTCAGGAGTAACTGCCATTGCATTACCAGCCAATACTGCGACGAGCACAAGCCCGTTAACAAAATGTTTAAATGTCTTCATAATATAAACCTCCATAATGAAAGACAAACTAACGATACTTTACGATTCAATTCTAATAACCATCCATTTCCCGCTGCCTTGAAATAGCTGTAATTTTCATACACTTCCTATTTCGTAACATCGCTGGGATTCACTGTCGTTTTCCTCCGCCATGAATAACCAAACATTCAACTATAAACAGCGCGACATGATACCATTTCATAATGGTATTTAATTTTTAATTTAATCAGTCTAAGTTATATTATTTGGACAAGGCGTGCTTTGCAGCACAAGCGATTACAAGTCGATAAAATCCATGTGATAGCATATCGTTTGTCCCCCCACCTTACCGCATCCCTATTTAATGCTGCGGCTTGGTTATGCATCTCTTTATGTTTTAATCTGACTGTTTTTTGAGATCCTAACTCGGCTCTTTTGAAGCTTTGTTATTTTTTCAGTATACAATGATTCTATTGTTTGTAAAACGCCCTCCATGTCGACGTCTTACAAACAATATTACGAAAAATATCGATCCCAAAGAATTTTTAGGCGATAATTACTTGGAAATAAGCTGCCCTAAGGGCTTATTGTTTGATGTCGAGGTTAAATCGCACGCAAAATCATTTTCAGATAAGCGTTTTTCTGGTGAAATATTATAATTTTTCGCTTGCTTCCTGACCAAATGTACTCCTTGCTGACCGCATAAAGCGGCATTAGGGGAATTATTTTGCAACCCTGCAGCACTCTTTTTATCGGTATTGAAAAATTCTTTTTGGATAAGTGAAGTCAGATTCTCTTTGTTGTGAAATCCCTGACGCACCGGAAGCTGAAGCTGCCCATTTTTGAAAAACAAAAAAAGCGGTAAATCAACCCGGTGAACACCACATTTTGAAAGAAGATGAGCAACAATCGCTTTATTCTGCTCCCCACCTTCCAAAAGGTTCATAGCGATGCAGGATACCTTTTGCCCGAGCGAATCTGCCACATCCTGAAAGTGAGGCTTCACTTTTTGAGATTCTACGCTTGCGATTGCATGCACTTTAACAATAACAGGCTTCGTAAAAGAATGGAGCAACACAATCTGCTTAAAGGCTGGTAAACCTTGAATACTGACAACTTTACTCGGATTTCCATTCTCTCGTGACTCATAACTCACAATATTTTTCTTGCCCTGTTGCGCAACTCCAGAAGCCTGATGCTGTTTTTTGTTCGCATAAAAAAGCATCTTCTTTGGCTCAACATGCGCCCTACTTGTACTCATTCCTAAGATAATACCCCCGAGCATCAAGCTCATGATTTTGTACATCTTCATAATTCTCCCCCCTCATCAACTTATGATATATTTCAATCTGTCATTATTTATTGTACGGGGGGGAATGCCTTTTTGGCAATATATTGGATATTCTGAGGGTGAGATTCAGAATCAAAGAGGGTGAATTAGTTTAACTGGCAGCCAGCATTCGCTCTAAATACTTTGCTCCTGGATGCTTAGGCTCCATAAAAAGCGTTGTTGTGACCTCTTTTTTAGCCAAAGCAAAGTCTTGAGTATAATACGAAAGGAGTGCAAGGTAGAAATGAGCATCGGTATACATCGGTGCACGGGTCACCGCCTTAGCGCAATATTTTTTTGCCTGCTCGTATTTTCCCTTTTCTACAAACATTTTGGCCATATTCACCATCGCCACTTCAGGAGTAAGATAGTGTGGTGACTTGAGAAGTCTTACCCAAACTTTACAGGCTTTTTTGGAATTCCCCTGCTGACCATAAATGCAGGCCATGTTATTTAAAATTTCACCACGCATACGTGGACAGGTGATGCCTGCAAGAGCTCTTTTAAAGCATTGAATACTCTGATTATAATGCTTGAGCTTGAATAATATTGTCGCCTGTACCGCTTGATATTCCGGCTTTGGGTCAAGATCAAGTGCCTTTTCAACATAATCAAGCGCTTTGCGAGCTGCAATATCACTCAGCAAACCTTCCCCCAATTCAACCATGCATAATTTATAGTAGGTCTGGGCCAGCTGCTTATTTGTTTTTTTCCCACACGCACCACAAAAAATAAGTAATAAATAACTTATTAATGATATAACTACGCCGGACTTTCCGGATAATGATAAATTCATGTTCAACTCATTTTCCATCTGATATACTTTCAGGATGCTTGTTGGAATCAACAAAATCTCCAGACAATACAAGCATGAAACGCACGACACATATGTAAGCAGAGGGTAAAGCTGTGCGCCTGATTTGGGAAGAGTTTTTAAAAATTATCAAAGAAGAAGCGGGAAGCCAAATTGTTGAAACTTGGTTTAAAGCTGTTGTTCTGGAAGAATGGAATCCAACAACAGCAACGGTTACTTTGCGCGTTCCCAACCAATTTGTGAGCAAATGGATTCAGGAGCATTATACCATCCTGCTCAAAACACATCTTGCTCGGCTCCTGCACAGCAATAACATCCGTCTTTTTTTTATCAGCAACAGCTCGAGTACTCCCACTCGGAGCATTATTCCTGCATCAGTTGCACAAACAAACATCTTACCTCAAGCAGCTCATACCCATTTTACGGCAACTCATGATGCTGAAAAAAAACCGACTCAAAATAACTACCCTCTTTCAAAGCCATCGGCAGGAACGTCACTTACCGTTTCTAAAAAAAAAGGTCGCGACCTTAATGCCCCAAACATCAATGAAAACTACCACTTTGAAAACTTTGTTGTAGGACCAAACAATTCACTTGCGCACGCTGCCGCGCATGCAGTTGCGCAAAATACTGGTGCCGTTTACAATCCGCTTTTCATTTACGGAGGAACTGGCCTTGGTAAAACACACCTGCTCCATGCCATTGGAAATGAAGCGAAGAAGCGTAACCCTCAACTTGTCATTCGCTATGAAACATGTGATCATTTCATTAATGAATTTATTCACTCAATCAGGCTTGAACGCTCATCTCAGTTTCGAGAAAAATATCAAAAAGTTGATCTTCTCATGCTTGATGATATTCAATTTTTATCGAATAAAGAGCAAACACAAGAGAGCTTCTTCCACATTTTCAATGCACTTTATGAACAGCAAAAGCAGATTGTCCTCTCAAGCGATACCTTTCCTAAAGAGATTACTGGATTACAAAATCGACTCAAATCGCGTATGGAGTGGGGACTTGTTGCCGACATTCAGATTCCCGACTTAGAAACAAAAATTGCAATTTTAGAACGTAAAGCAGAAGCTCACGGCATTGCCCTCCCCCCAGAAGTTGCCGACTTTATCGCTTCTCGAGTAATTTCAAATATCCGAGAACTTGAAGGTGCGCTCATTCGAGTAAGTGCTTTTGCTACACTGACGAATCAACCTATTTCAATTGAAATGGCAAAGCGAGTGCTCCTTAATTTGAATGAAAAAAGAAAAGATAGCGTACAACTGGAAAATGTATTGAAGGCTGTTTCCAAACATTATGAAGTATCGATTCATGAGATTAAATCGAAAAAACGACAAAAGGACATCACTTTTGTTCGACAAATAACCCTTTATTTAATGAAAAAATTGACCATTTCATCGCTTCAAACTATTGGCAGTTTTATCGGCGGACGTGATCACTCTACCGTTATTCATGCAATCACCAAAGTTGAAGGGATGATGAAAGATGAAAAAGAGCTTGCCCAAAAACTCCGAATGATTGAACAAGAAATTTTAATGAGCTAATTGCTATATTTTTCCATCACAATGCGCTAAATTTCAAATAATCGTCTGGTGGTAACTATAATGACACGAGGAGTCTTCATGAAGTATACTTCGTACTTGCATCTTATCGCCCTTTCCTGCTGCTTCTTACTAGCAAGTTGCGCTCGCAAATGGGAGCGCAATGAAGAAGTTACTCCTGACCTAGCGCAACACCCTTGCACGCAAACTCCACTTCAGGCGACACCGTTAGCAACCTTGCCAAAAAAGAAAAAGTCGAATGAAAAATCTCAACTAAAAACAGAACGAAAAACAACACTTCTGGCATCAAACATAAAATCGCTTGATTTTGATGTTCAAAACAAGACAGGAAAGACAGTATATACAAGCTGCTTTGCTTATATCAAGAAGCGAGACTTTGGCCGTTGGCGCTGGGATAAAAGTCCTGTTTACAAACTTGACCACCTCCAGACACAAAAAATTCATATCGATTACATTGATGATGATTACTCACGGAAACATGTATTTGGATATCTTGGCGTCTTTACTAACGAAAAAGATGCCGATGATGCTATTTATGAACTCCTCCCCGACCGCAATAAACTTGATCTTGACCAACTGATGTATTTACATGATAAAAAAGTTACTCTTGAAATTGAACGCTATGGATTTAAAGGTGAATACTTTGAATTCGACTTTGCTGAAAAAAATACTCATGACCAAGAACGGAAGATTACCCGAACTCCAGAACTTGATTTTGCTGTTGAGAATAAAACGGGAAAACCTATTTTAGCAACCTGCTTTGTGTATCAAAAAAAAGCAAAGGGAACTTGGTTTGCAGCTATCGACGAAAAGGACGACATGGAAGTCTGGCGCTATGACAAAACCGCTGTTATCAGCATTCCGCCCAATGAAGTGAGTATTATTGATGTTGACACCATTACCGAAAGCAGAGATCGCTCGTATGTCCGTGGATTTTTGGCTATCTTTGATGAAGATGAAAATAAATTGGCTCAAGAATCGACCTTTGAACTCTTGGGATCGCATCGAAAGTTAAACCTCGGACTTCTTTCGATGTTAAAAAATAAAAAAGTTGTTGTTGACGTTGAGAGATATGGCATCGCCGAAGATTTTATCGACTTTGTTATTAAACCAATTCAACGTGTAGATTTTACCAAAATTAATGCTAAGTAATTATTTATGAAACCATCACTCCCTGCAAAATTGCCTGCGTCACAAACTCAAGAACAGTACCACAAAACTGTTCTCATTAACGAAGTGCTCACTTATTTAAATCCTCAGCCTGGAAAATTGTATCTTGATGCAACATTTGGTGGCGGTGGACACACACGAGCTATTCTTGAAAAAGAGCCCGAATGTCGTGTTATTGCCCTTGATTGGGACAAAGAAGCTATCAAGCGAAACGCCATCACACTGCAAGAAGAATTTGGTGATCGGCTCACGGTAATATGGGGAAACTTTATTCATCTGGATCGAATTTTAGAAAAAGAAGGCATCACATCAATTGATGGAGCACTGGCAGACTTTGGAACATCGCAATTTCAAATTCATGAAAAAGAGGGCTTCTCGTTTCAAACAGACACACCACTTGATATGCGCATGTCTCCTGCTCATCAATATGTAACAGCGGCCGATCTTTTAAATAAACTTTCTGAAAAAGAACTTGCTGATATTTTTTATAAATATGGCGAAGAGACGCGCTCACGAGCTCTTGCCCGAGCAGTTGTTGCAGCTCGTCAACAGAAAAAAATTACAACCACTGGACAACTTGTGCATCTTGTTGAATCGGTTATTCCGTTTTTTAAACGTCGAGGAAAGATGCATCCTGCGACGCGTGCGTTTCAAGCACTTCGCATAGAGGTTAATCATGAACTCGATAACATCGAAAGGTTTCTCAAGGTTACACTTCCGCTCATTACGCCACAGGGAAGAGTAGTCTGTATTAGCTTTCATTCACTCGAAGATCGTATTGTTAAATATTATTTCCGTGAACGACGCGATGAACTCACTATTTTAACACCAAAACCTGTTACGGCGACACCGGAAGAACTTATGCAAAATCCATCTTCTCGATCTGCAAAACTTCGTGCAGCTCAAAAAGAAAAATAAATTTGTGTAGGAAAAGTTGACAAAAAAATGAGTACCATTTAAATTGTAGCCATACTAGGTCGTTGTTGAAATAAATGATTTCAATGAATGTGCGAAGCAGGTCTGTTCGTCGTTCGCAGCCTGGTGCAAACAAAGGACATAGATGAAAATTACAGAAGTAAAAGTTTATCCAGCAAATGAAGGTAAACTCAAGGCTTATGCAACGATGGTTTTTGACGAGTGCTTCATTGTCCGCGACATGAAAATTATCCAGAGCGATAAAGGATTGTTCGTTTCGATGCCTTCACGTCGAAAAAAAGATGGCTCATTTAAGGATATAGTACATCCATTAAATGCAGACACTCGCAAGATGATTGAAGAGAGTGTCATCGAAGAATACAAAAAAGTTGCTGGTGGTTTACCTCAGCAAGAGAACGAATAAAAACTTTGTCATTGAATAATACAAAAATCGCTACTCAACAAAAAGTTATTACTTTAAATTGAGTAAGGTTTAATCAGTATTTTGGGGCGTCGCCAAGTGGTAAGGCAGCAGGTTTTGGTCCTGCCATTCGGAGGTTCGAATCCTTCCGCCCCAGCCAAAAATCCACATTAATTTTTTAATCTGAGTACTTTTAAAATGTCGTTGTCTACACAGCGGCCTTCTTCTTTTTTTGGAGAGGCCTTTTTTAATTCTACAGAAACATATATTCATCCTACAGCTTTTGTTGATCCGCGTGCTCGGCTTGGTTTGGGGGTCAAAGTTGGACCTTTTTGTACCATTATCGGCAATGTGACTATTGACGAAGGCACTCGGCTTTATGCCTATGTTGCTCTTGGCTTTCCAGCGCAAGCACTTGGCGTTAAAGAAAGCTTAGGGACCATTCATATTGGTAAAAACTGCGAAATTCGAGAGTTTGCTTCTATTGGCGCATCTCGATACGAAACAGGAACAACACGGATTGGTGATAACTGCTATATCATGAACTACTGCCATGTTGGCCACGATGTAATTATGGAAAATAATGTCACGCTTATTAACAATGTTAATCTTGGTGGTCATACCTACGTAGAACGAAATGCTATCTTAATGGCAAATTCTGCCACGCATCAGTTCTGCCGTGTTGGTAAATTTGCAGCTCTTGCACCGTACAGTGGCATCCGACAAGATCTCCCGCCGTTCGGCCTTTTTTCTGGGCAACCCGCACAGTTTTCAGGACTCAACACCGTTGGACTTAAGCGAGCGGGTTTTTCACGCGATACAATCAATGCACTTAAGTATGTTGCAAAGCTTTTCTATCAAGATAAGCTTATGCTGGACAAAATTAAAGAGCTTATTGCATTACGACCCTATGCGCAGGATGAACAAGTACAAGAGTTTATACAGTTTATTGAAACCAGCACACGAGGGGTCTCACGGCGAGCCCTCCATGAGCAAACACCCGAAACATCTCATCAAGAATAAAGTAGCATCTGATTAAAAGGAAAAAGCGATAGACATGGTTAAATTAGGAATTATCGGTTTAGGGCGCATGGGCGGTTATCATGCTTCAGTTTGTACTCAGATCCCCAACGTTACTTTGGTAGGTGTTGCGGATAGCGATGAAAAAAACTTTGAAAAAATTCGTACAAAAACAACCATCAAATCTCATGATTATACGACATGGATTGATCAAGTTGATGGCGTCATTATTGCGGTTCCAACTGAATATCACTACGCAATCGCAAAAGACTGCCTTGAACGCGGCAAGCATGTTTTGCTTGAAAAACCCCTTACTAAGCACCTTTATGAAGCTGAAGAACTTTTTGAAATTGCAAAAAAAAATAATCGCGCACTCCATGTTGGCCACATAGAACGCTTTAATGGTGCTGTTCAAGAGCTCAAAAAAATTATCGATAAACCATTTGTTATCGAAAGTCATCGAATGGGCCCCTTCTCTCCCCGAGTACAGGGTGACAGCGTTGTTTTAGATTTGATGATTCATGACCTTGATATCATTTTAAATTTAATCGATTCTCCTGTTACTTCCATCAGTGCTCATGGAAATAAGGTATATTCTTCATCATGCGATGTTGCAAGTGTCCAACTGAACTTTGCTAATGGGACAACTGCTCACGTTGTTTCAAGCCGTGCATCGCAAGTTAAAAAACGAACCATGTCGATGCATCAAAAAAATGAATACATCAAACTTGATTTTACAACACAAGACATTGCCATTCATCGCCATGCAAGCAGCAGTGTTCAAGTGGGATCAGATCAATTAAAATACAAACAAGAAAGCAGTATTGAGCATCTTTTTGTTTATAGAGACAATCCACTCAAACAAGAAGTTGAGCATTTTGTTGCATCGATCGTCACGGGAAATAACTTAATTAATCCTGAACAAGATCTTTGCGCATTAAAAATTACATTCGACATTGAAAGGTTGTTGGGAGTTCGATGATTGCGATTATTGCAGGAACTGGCGATCTTCCGCTGGAAGCATGTAAAAATCTCTTACGCGACCAACGTCCCTTTTTTGTTGTCTGCTTGTTTCCTGAACAGAACCTTGCAGGGCTTCAAGAAGTTATTCAAAATCGAGCTGAAATTATAGCGCAAGAATGCTACAGACCTGGAAAAATTCTTGCGCTCCTTCAACAAAAAAAAACATCTCATCTTTTATTTATTGGCAAGGTTGATAAGAGCAACCTGCTCAAGCATCTTAAATTCGACTGGCTTGCAATCAAATTGCTCACCTCGTTGATCTACAAGAGTGACAAAGCAATTATGGAAAAACTGCTTGATGTTCTGCATCAACAGGGTATTGAGGTTATCAAGCAAGATGATGTGCTTAAAAGTTTGCTTGTACCACCCGGTATTCTTACCGGAAAGCTCACCCCTGAGTTAGAACAAAGTATTCAAATGGGAATCGAAACGGCTACCGCTATTGCTCATGCGGATATTGGTCAAACAGTCGTCATTAAAGACAAAATGGTTATTGCCGTTGAGGCAATTGAAGGAACTGATGCCTGCATCAGACGAGGAATCCAGCTTGGAGGCGGTGGGGTTATAGTGTGCAAAGCGGCGCGATCTGACCAAAATAAAAAGTTTGATCTTCCAACCTTAGGACCTGCATCACTTGCTTCTATTCAAAAGGGCGAAATTACGGCTATCGCCTGGAGCTCATCGCACACGCTTATCGCAAACCTTGAAACTTTTATCGCTCGAGCAAAAGAACTTGACATCACCCTTGTGTCTGTAAAATAATCAATCCTTATTTATCGAATTTAAATATTTTTTTATGAAAAAAGCCTGGTATTTTCTTTCCAGGCTTTTTTCATAACTTATAAGAATTAAATCTTAAACTCTAAGCTCGAGCTGGTTGAGCATACGGTCCACAATATTTGAATAACAACCAAGCAGCTTGCTTACCGACCATACTGCCAGCAAATTCTCCAGCTGTCCCAACTAAGCTACCAAGCACACCATCAATAATTGCGTCAATAACCTTTTCGATTGCTTGAGGATTCAAGTCAAATTGACGAGCAATTTTTGCTGCATCAACATAATTTAAGAACTTTGATTGTGCTAAAAAATCAACCGCAAAATAAACAATCACTCGGTTGATTTCAATAGGATTTGTCTCACCTTCTTCAAGGTATCCACGGTTAATCAGCAGCGGAATAATCACGTTTCTAAATGATGAATTCGCTTCAAATACAGATTTCAAAATAAATTTGAGCAAAATAATTTCATGATCAAATTCACTCACGACATCTTGTTTAATTTCTTTAATCGATTCGACTTGCTCATGCGACATCAAACCGATTGTCTCAAGCCCAAGGCCCAAAGCGCCTAATGCTTTTTCGGCAGCAGTATAAAGCTGTGATTTATAGCTCTGAGCGAACTTTCTTCCCCAAAATCCTCCAATACTATCTCCCACATATGACGTCGCAAGAGCTGCTAAATAATATTCATCGACATTAATTCCATAAACTTGCTGATAGTCCTGCGCTATTTGATCTGCTCCTGGAGAAGCAATGTGGACAGAGCGTCTATCAGTCATTCTCATACGCTCATAATCATCTTGATATACATCATAGGCTCCATAAAGACCCCGAGCATTACAATCTTGAAAAAGATTATTCATGAATTTTTTACCATAAATATCTTCACGATTAAATTGCACAATATTGTCCAAACCTGGAATTTCTGGCAAACCTAAATTTGTATCTTTTAAAAGAACGAGCGGAACTATTGCTTTGACAAGATAGCCAACCATAGCTGGCCTGATAATCCCCATTGAGTAATTACGAGCTTTTTCAAGAACTATTGGATTGGTATTATATGCAATTTTTTGCTGAATAACACGTGACAAATAGGTAGTTCCTTCATCTAAAGCAAGCCACAATGCTTTTCGAATATGTCGATCATTTGGCCCTTGAGCAGACCACCAAGAGGCATTTTCACCAAATAAATGACCATCAACAACTAAATAATAAACCCATGCAGTTGCAACTTTATGCACCACTTTTGCTAAGCCATACGGTTTCTTATTCCAAAATGAAGGATCAAAAAGTACGGGAATAACCCAAGGAATAACCATGGCATTAAACATCAGCAGTTGACGAGCTTCAAATGAATCAACTTTCATATCTCCTAAAATAGTCTGGAGTAAGAGACCATTCGAAAAATCTGATTTCATGTTGAAGAAATGCCATGTTGCAAGTGATGAACATAATACCCAGTCAGCTGCAACCGGTCCTGAAAAAGTTCCAACATTATGATCAAGTTTGTACAGATCAAAAAACCCTCTAGCAATATCATATCCATAGGTTACAAAGGTAAAAAGATGATGCGATAAGCGAGTAGCATCAAGAGAAGCGTCAGCTCGCAGAGAATCAAAAACCCAGAGTGAGCGATAAAAACGCTTGAGTGTTTTGAGCCAAAAATCATAAGCTTCTTTAATATTTTGATCTTGTTCTTTGATGAGTACTGCTTCAAACTGAGCAACAGCTTCTTTCAGTAAACTTAATGTTCGATTAACATCATCTTTAATCCAAGCAAGAACAAGTGATATCACTTGATTGCTTTGTTTTTTATGAACAGCAGACAAAAATGCGTGTAATCCTTGGATAGTTTCAGTTGACTGCCCGATTCCCAAACTTGTTAAAATTTCATCAAGGCAATTAATGAGTAATCCGAGCTCATCCATTGTCAATGAAAGTTCTGTTACTAGAGAACCTGATTGTTGGCCTAACTGGCCAGCCATATTGAAAATTTGATCTGGTGAGACCATCATCCCAACATCACCATCGGCACCTTGATCAAGCCCTTTAAAAAGATGAATAAATGTTCTATTGCTTAATGCTTTTTGCAATTTATCAAGCAATCCAATGAAGAGCTGATGCTTTGGTTCATCAAAGAATGCAAAGCTTCCTTGGCTATCGGCATCACGCACAGAAGTAGACAATGTTGCCACAATGTTTGTAATATCAATTTTCTCAACAACATCTTGATAGCTTTTTTCTGCAGCTTTCATCTTTTGTTGGTCATCCTGCGCAAGCAATGCAAACATTGAATTTCGTTTTTCAAATAATGACTTGTAATGCGATGAAAGGATTTTAAGAAGTTCTTGCTGCAGCTCTTCAAGATCAAAATCATTAACAGGACGCTTATCGCAGCCACCAGTTATTTGATCAAGAAAATTTTCAAAATTTTTACCGTGCGATGCCTGCTGCTTACTATCATCATTTTTTGAAAGAGATGCTGCTTGATTTTCGTCACCATGAACAAGAGCTGGAACTGAATCGACAACTTCATGATCGTCTGCAGCAACTATTATTTGAACATGGAATAGAAGCGTTATAAAAACAATAGCAAACCATTTTTTTAATGTAATCCACTGCACCATAAAAACCCTTTGTATAAATTAGTTCTGTAATTAAAAACTTCCCCCAAATAGACCGTTATTCAGGCCAAACTGGCATATATCACGTCAGTCAGCACCAACTAGTATGTCAACTAAACATCGACTGTCAACCAGGTAGGGTATAAATGGATTTGTTCAAAGAGAATGATAATCGCCAATAATATTCGAATTATTAATAATTATTTATATCTGAAATATCTTATTTGCTATTGGTTCCTGCATTAACAATGAAGCCTACCATGCAAAAAAGGCTTATCATTGCTGTTCCTCCGTAGCTAATAAAGGGAAGGCTCAACCCTTTAGTCGGTAAAAGACCGGTAGTAACCATCAAATTTATGGCTGCTTGCAGGCTTATAAATATCACAAACCCAAGTGCCGTAAAAAAGGCAAATAGGTCTTTAACCTGTAAAACAAGCCTAAAACCGTAAAGACAAAAGAGAAGATACAGGGAAATAATGACCAAGGCGCCAATAAAGCCGGTCTCTTCAGCGATTATAGAAAAAATAAAATCAGTATGCTGCATGGGTAAATAAAAGAACTTTTGTCGTGAATTTGAAATACCCAATCCCCAGAAATTGCCTGACCCAATAGCTATGAGTGATTGAATAATTTGAAAGCCTCTTCCTTGAGGGTCACTCCATGGGTTCAAAAAAATTAAAATACGATTAATACGGTAAGCCTTACTCAAAACAAGCCAAACTATGGCAGGAATTGCAAGAGCAAGTGTGTAGAGCAAATAAATAGTTCTAAATTGAGCAACAAAGAAAAGCATCAGAGACGTTGTTAAAATGGTCATAACTGACCCAAAATCGGGCTGTTTAAGGAGCACTGCAAATGAAATTCCTAAGATTGCCCAAAAAGGAAGATAGCTTTGCCAAAAAGAACGTATCCTATGCTGCTTACGTTCTAAAAAGAACCCTATGTACATAAATAAAAAAAGTTTTAAAAGCTCGCTTGGCTGCCCGCCTATTCCACCAATGTAAAGCCAGCGATTCGAGCCATGAACCTTAAGCCCTAGGCTTGAAATCAGAGTAAGAGCAGTCAAAATAAGCGAACCTAAAAATAAAATCGGGGCTCTTCGCTTCCACCACGCAATAGGAATTGTTGAAAACAAAAAAAATCCAAGCAGGCTAGGAATGAAGTAGATCAGCTGTTTTTTTAAAAAATAAGTAGCTGATCCAAATTTTTCAAGAGCAAAAACCGAACTTGAAGAATAGATAAAGAGAAAGCCTATGCAGGTAAGCATAAACGTAATAGTAATAAAAATATTGATATACGACTTAAGTTTTTTATCCGGCAGCTCCATACAGCCCCCTATGGTATAGTATTTAAATTCAGATCAACTATACCGACTCGCTGTAGCGCAAAACAAGCTCTTTAAAAACATCACCCCGCTGCTGATAGTTTTCGAACAAATCATAACTTGAACCACTTGGGGACAAAAGAACAATATCACCGGGCTCCATACAATTCATAACATCCCGAACAACATCATCAAGTGTCGAGAAATATGATGCTGGAACAAGATCGTACGCTTCGCCAAAAGAGTATATTTTTTTTATTGATGTAAGATCTGCAAGAAACATCATAAGCCCTGAACGATCAACTCCTTTACTCAAACCACCCAAAATAAGAATAATTGGCCTTTCTTCTCTTGATAGTTTTTTCACAGCCGCTTGAGTAGCTTGAATAACGGTCGATTTTGAATCGTTATAAAAATCAACATTTTTTACTGTTGCAAAATGCTCTACGCGATGTTTGGCATACGGGTTATCAAGAACCTCCGATAATACCATTGGCAAATACTTTACAAGAAATTCTGAATTTTTACTCAATGCAAACAATGCACCCATAATGCTCAGCCAATTTTCAAGAAACGTAACCGTAAGCAGCTCTTGAGCCTGCGCAAGGGTTGCGCGCTGCTTTACATCATTACCTTCATAAACATTAAGGACAACGTCCTGATCTTGTATCATAATTATAGCAACGCAATTTTTTACATATTCATGGACAACATCCAAAGAAACTGGAGTCATACTGGTTACGACTACCTGTACGGGTGACAGCTCAAGCCAAGAACAGACATGTTTCCCGACTTCCCCAATTAATAAATCAAATGGAAGGACCGCGCATTGCTGTGCCGCTTGCTGTTCTATGAGATTAAATTTTGCTTGAGCATATCGCACCATTGTTTCATGTCGATCTAAATGATTTGGGTACAAGTTGGTCCATACTCCACAGTCAGGCGCAAACCGCTTACTTCCCTCAAGTTGCCAGCTCGAAAGTTCAAGAACTGCACAGTCAAAGTTATCCGATTGTGCTGCAAGGTCCAGCATTCCTATGCCAATATTTCCTCCAACAGCAACACGCTGTGCCCCTTGCTCAAGAAGCGTTGGTGTTGAATGTTTTTCTGGCATGAACATCGAAAGCTTTTCAAGCATTTTTGCAAAGACAATTGTTGTTGTTGTTTTACCGAGCGAACCGGTTATTGCAATAACCGGTTTCTTGAAAAATAAGCTAAAAATATCAAGCTCACAAATTAATTTATCATGATAGTGTGCAACACTGCGCACATCAACACCCGGACTTGGAAGTACCCTGTCACAGCTGATAAAAAATTGCTCCAATGACATTACACTTTCATGAGCAAACTGAGCGCTTGCAGCATCAAGCAATACTTGCTCATGAGGCTTTAATAGGCGCTGATCCCAAACAGAAATCTGATAATCAATATCGCCAAGAAGTTCTCGTAATCGAGCATCACCTCGATGAGTATTTAAAAACGAAAGTGCCGATTTCCCAACAACACCAAACCCAACAATTCCAAGCTTAATCATAGAAAAACCATCGTATTAAAAAGAAGCATTCTTATTGTGATTATCCCCGATTATTTTATAAGCTCAGAAGATCTTTCATCTGCTCTGTCATTAAATGAACATCATCCGAATACCTTGCTTGCTCCAAATCATCCTGATAATCATAACAATATGATGTAGTATCTATGCCATCAACGCTTAATAAAAGATCTGTAATATGTTGGTATCCATTTATCATACTTGTGCGCAAAGCAGTCATGCCACCACGCTCAACAACCCAATTTGGATGGATACCTTCACTCAACGTTTTTTGAGTAAGTTGCCAAAGCCCTTTTTTAACAGCCCATCGAAGCCGATCGATTCCATTAAATATTTTAAATGGCGTATAAAGAGCAAGTGATAAGATACAAATAATCTCAACTTCACCCTCAGAAAACCCTAATCTATTTGAAGCAAAATCTGAAAGCCTGATAAGATTATTACCCACAAGAGGAATCGTAAACAGTTCTTGTATCCGTGTTTGAACCTTTTCGTTATAATTTTTAAGATGCTTCACAAAAACCTTTTTCAGACGAGCAGCGTTTTTCAAATCTGGTGGTGTTGCTTTTTTCTCAACTGGTTTAGGTCCGGACCTATATTCCGCACCCTTGGATACAAGCTCTATTGCGTCGTTATTATGAGCGTTTTCTAGTAAATTGCGAGCGAAAGAAAAGAGCTCTTGCTCACAAATAATCTCTCTAAAAAATGTTGCCACGTCCGCATCTGTATGATCAAACTGCTCATCATCAGATACCACTGATTCTGTAGAAGAAAAAGATTCCGGCATTAAAAATCCAATGCTTTGCTGAGCCATAGGATATCCCGAATACAGAGGGTATGTTGAATATACCGGATATGCAGGAGCTGGCTGCAAAATCAACCCGACATTCGGCAATTGTTGATATTGGTAACATATGCCATTAAGCATAAGATAGTTATTATCAATATAGTACATAGGTGGAGCTTGATGGTACATCCCGTAAACTGCTTGACTCACTAATGAAAATACACACAAAGCAAAGATATATTTCACTGTTTTCATAATTCATTCTTTCATTTTTAAATCGTTTGTTCACTCATTTTTGCAACAGTCTTTGTCGTCGATTTTCCTTGAATAAAATCAATAATTTCAACAGAGCCGCCATACGACATAATAAAATTATAGCCAACAACCTCTTGAGCTTTATAATCTCCACCCTTAACCAGAACATCGGGACGCAGGTACTCAAGGAGCTCTTTTGGAGTCTCTTGTTCAAACGGAACCACAAAGTCAACAACGCCCAGCGCAGCCATAACCGTCATACGATCTTCAAGACTATGAAATGGGCGAGATGATCCTTTTAATTTTTTAACTGATTCATCGGTATTGAGCGCAACCACAAGCACTTCCCCAAAACTTTTTGCTTGAGTAAGCGTATGAATGTGCCCAGGATGAATGATATCAAAGCACCCGTTTGTTAAAACAATACGCTTTCCTTGAGCATGCAACCAGTCAAGTTCGATTTTAAGCGATGCCCAGTCAGTATAAACTTTCTCTGAAGCTTCTTTGAGGGAATCATTCAACTCATCAAGACTTACCGAATAGGTTTTCAAATGAGAAACCGCAACTGCAGCGGCGGCATTTGCAAGCTTTAAAGATTCCACAATGGTTCGACCATGAGCAAACCCAAGCGCCAAAAATGCAAAAACGGTATCCCCAGCTCCGGTAATATCATATACCTCTCTACGAACTGATGGCGATTCAATACACTGAGTTGGCGAAACAAAAAGAATTCCCTTTTCACCCAAAGTAATAATAATTCCCTGAAGTGAAAGAAGTGCACACAAGCGCCGCGCATTTGCGACCATTGAATCATCTTGTGGTAATCCAAAAGACTCTGCCATCTGCTCAAACTCTTTTAAGTTTGGCTTTATATAATCAACATATTTATATTTATCAAAACAAGGTCCTTTTGGATCGACCATAACTAAGCAATTAAATTTTTTGGCCTGAGCAACAACATAAGAAATAATTTCAGGTGTTACTAAGCCCTTGGCATAGTCTGAAATAAGAATGATACTTTTGGGTCTGATGAACTGATCAATTCTCCGGACAATTTCTGCAAATTCAAAGTCACTCAGTGGAACATGATTTTCAGAATCAATACGCAGCATCTGATGGCTCTTAGACATGATTCGCTGCTTACAGGTAGTGACGCGGTGAGGACTTTTGATGATACCCGCAACCGAAATATTAAACTCTTCAAGCATATCAAGAACCGCTTTGCCTTCACGATCATGATTACCAATCAATCCAATAAGTTCAACATTAAAACCGATATGTTGACAGTTGCCCGCAACGTTTGCAGCACCACCTAAACTCCGTTCACTATGATCAACTTTGAGAACTGGCACAGGAGCCTCAGGCGATATGCGATGCGTTGATCCAAAAATATACTCATCAAGCATAATATCGCCAATAATAAGAACATCGTGTCTATCGGATGATTTTAATTCATTTATAAGCCGCTTCATTCCATAAACCCTATATTTTATTAACGTCGACACAATCGACGTTCTCTTTCAAATTTGAACAAGATGTTGTTCATCATAAATACATTAAAGTATCATTGAATTGCACGCCGGCTCATGATAACGAATTTTGAAAAAAGAAAAAAGGAGATGTCAGAATGAAATTACAAATTTCATACAACATATTAGACTTGAATAAAGCACTTGATGTTGCACAACAGACAGCTGAATACGCAGATATTTTAGGCGTTGGCTCATTAATGCTTTTACAAAATGGTGCACAAGCAATTACCTCCTTTAAAGAAAAATTCCCAACCAAAGAAATTTTTGCAGAAGCAAATATTATTGAAAAAGGTGATCTATCCGTTAAAGTCCTTGCACAAGCCGGTGCTCACTATATTTCAATTCTCTCTGGTGGCAGCATAGCCACACTCAAGAAATCAACCGAAGCTGGACGAGAATATGGCGCTAAAATTATGATCAACTTGCTCGATTCAGTATCACTCGAACAAAGCGCAAACGATGCAAAAATAATTGGTGCTCATGGAGTTATTTTTCATTTAACATCAATGATCAAGGAAACAATTGGACTTGATGCTGCGTGGCAAAGCGTCCGAGGCAATACATCATTACCTATTTTTGTAACGGGAAATATTGTTCGAGAATCTATCCATCAGATTGTTGCTCTCAAACCTGATGTCATTATGATTGGTCAAGGCATTACCAATTCAGATGAACCAAATCAAGAAGCAAGCCATTTTCAATCATTAGTAAACTCATTGCACATTTAAGAGAAATCATTTAAGATCTCACTCCCAATTATTTTTACATTTTTACACAAGAGGTCTGTATGTTCACCAAATCGATTTTATTTGTTTGCCTTATTGCAATGCCATCGGTTTTTGCAAATCATAAAGAGTATATTATAACCGCTGATCGCTTATATAAATTTATACATGCTGCAAACAACAACAACAACAACAACAACAATAATAACAACCAATCAAGAACGTTTCTTAGCGTTAATATTTCTAATGGAGTGATAAAATCAAATAAATTATCAAATAGAGAGCTTGCTCAGATTATTTTTAAAACAGCAAAAAATAATTATCTTTCGACTGAATTAGACAATCAAAGTGTTCGTGAATTTCTCAAGTATCTCTCAAGAAGCGAATCTGAATCTAAAGATGAATCTGGAAAAACACTCCAGAAATATAAATCTTCTTTTCCAGTAGATCAAAATGATGTTTACCAAGCAATTATTCCATTAACAAACAACCCACACGATGATATTGAAATCATATCAAACGGCCTTATTGAAGCATACGTACAATACATGGAATGCAATGTTAATAAACCAGCAGATTTTTTTGATGGAGTCATTTATCAAAAATCGCTTACTCTCTTGGTCTCTCTCACCGATGAGAGCATCACAATCAAAGTTAATAATAATTTCGCTTATCCATGTGAAATTGATTTTAGCATTAAAAGAGAAGAACCTAAAAAGTTTAATACGTTTTTAGATCTTTTATAATTATCTCGAAAATTTGCAATTAAGAAGCCCCTCTTGAGAGGGGCTTTATTTATTTTATTTCTTAAACTGCAACTTATACAAATGCTCAAGCTCTTTAACCGTCGTTGCCTGCAAAGCAGATTTATCGGGTCGGTAGCCCATAATGCGGGGAAAGCGTAATGCAAACCCAGATTCTTTATCAAGTGCTCCAGCTGTATGAAGCGGTGAACGGGTAATTTCGTCAGCACGAACCAGACAGACAATTTCTGGAGAAACCCAAACATCCGGATAAAGCTCTTGAGCACACCCAACATTTGCAGGCCGTTTTTCAATTTTTATCTGGTCACACTGCTTCTTTTGATTACGCCATTCTTGATCGGTCAAGCCGGTACCAATTTTTGCAACGGTTTGAAAGGTATCTGTTGCTTCATTGTAAATGCCAACAAGAAATGCTCCAATGCCAAATGAAGCGCGTTTTCCCCGACCCAAATAATAGCCCAAAATAACGCAATCAAGTGTATCTTGAATGCCACCACTCTGCTCTGTGCGCTTAAGCTTAATCCAATTGAAATTTCGCTTACCTGGCTGATACACCGCATCAGTACGCTTAACGACAAGCCCTTCAAGTCCCAAAGAAATATTTTCTTCAAAATAATGCTCCAGCGTATCAGCATCTTTAATTTTTACTTCTTGAATAGGATAGATAACTTCATGCTTTTTTATTTTCTCCGTATCAAGCACATGAATAAGTGCCGCTCTACGCTCTTCATGCCCCTTATCGAGCAACGATTTACCGTTGAGATACAAAATATCAAACAGATAAAGTTTAAGTGGATAGTCTTGAGCAAAAAGCTCAACTTGATGTTTTCGTTTACGTTTTACCGTCTCCTGAAAAGGAAGGAATCCGCCAGTTTGAGCATCAAATGCAATCGCTTCACCTTCAGCAACAAGTTCTTGAACATCTAGATCAAGTACCGCATGACGAAGCTCAGGAAACATTTCAGACATCTCCTGTAAATTACGTGAAAAGAAATGAATTTTAGGATGAGCTGCTGTTTTATTGATATGCACTTGAAGTCGAAAGCCATCAAGCTTAGGTTGCGCAACGCAATCGCCAAGTTTTTTAACAATGGCATCCGGACTAGCAAGCCTTTCTGCAGCTGCAGGCCGAATAGGAATGCCTGTAGTAATGTTCATTTTTTTAATGCCTTCAAGGCCATCTTCTTTCAGTGTCTTGATGATTAATCCAATATCTGCTGAGATATTATAAGCATCCTCAAGCGTACTTCGAATTGATTTATCACCCATTTCCATCCACGAAAATGCATCCAAAAGGGTCATATCAGAAAATCCAAGACGTAGCTTACCCAAAATAATTCTTACAATGTACTTTGCTGAAATAGGGTCAAGCTCACGCAAAAATTCTTCTAAAAATTTTTCTTTAATATCTTGAGATCCTGTACCCGTAATCGATAGAAATTTTTTAAGCTGCATATCAACTTGATGCACCGTTAAAGCATTATCATTCTGTGATGCTGTACCAATGCTTTCAATACCACGCTGTCGGAACAAAGGCTCTGCATCATCGGCACGAGTAGCAGCATTCCGCCAATTATGCTGCGCAACAGCTGCACCCAAGTCGCTCAAACTATGAGCTTGCGCTTTTAAATCTTGTTGTGATTGGCCCGTAAGATGTGCAAGAACCTTGAGCATACTTTTTTCAGCAAAATTAAACTGTGTTCCGAGATAAACAGGCTGCAACTCGCCAAGAGAAAAATAGGCAATAGCTGATGCTTCTTGTGAAGTTGCTTGCCTCAATGCATCAGCAAGAAGAACAGTAATTTTTGTACGTGACGATTCTTGCTCGATTGTCTGAAAAATTTCAGCAAGCTCACTGAACTTCATAAATTTCCTACTCATTTAACGGTTCATAGATGCAAAGTTTGAAAGATGGCGTATGACAAGCCAAAAGAATACAATAACTAAAAAAAATGCCAACGAAGTTAATCCAAAAAAAATAATGTGTGCTATAAGAACAAAAAGCATCGCAATCAATGAGGCTAAAAATGCAAATGCTGTGATAGCAAATATCAGTCCCCAAATACATGCAAACGATAAAACTAACCAAGATGGCATAAAAAAAGAGATAATGCCCAGCGCTGTTGCAACACCCTTGCCTCCACGAAAATGTAAAAAGAGTGAATGCGCGTTTCCGATGAGCAGAGCTCCTGCCACGCAGAACAAATACCATAGCTCATTGGAAACATACAAACTTGCTGCTGCAAGTGTTGCATACGCTTTGAGCACATCAATCAGCATCACGATAAGAAAATATTTCTTACCCAATATTCGACCAATATTCGTTGCACCAATATTACCTGAGCCATACTGACGAATATCGACCTCAAAGAAAAACTTTGCAAGCCAATAACCGGTAGGAAGAGAGCCAATAAGATATGCTCCGATAAGAGTCAGAATCTGTATGATCATAAACTTTGACTGTCGTGTGTAAGAATAATATAGATTTAAATTTTCAAGTGATACTTGAGAGAGTTACTGGTAGCGGCGCAGGGATTCGAACCCCGGACCTACGGATTATGATTCCGCCGCTCTAACCGACTGAGCTACGCCGCCACACAAATCTTTTTAGTTGAATTAGTGTATCGTTATTAACACCAATGTCAATGTTAAAATTTCAATTTTGAGACATTAAGTACATCTGTTGTAAAATAAAACAGAGCCTTCAAGAAAAAGATACCTGCCAACAATGTTGCTATGATACCTGCGATAATCGTTACCGCAAATCCACGAATAGCTGGGCCACCAAACTGGTATAAAACAATACCGGTAATCAATGTGGTTAAATTCGAGTCAATAATAACAGCCATAACACCATTAAATCCATTAGCAATCGACTTACGCAATGGCAAGCCATTTGCAAGCTCTTCTTTAATATGTTCAAAGATCAAAATAGATGCGTCAATAGCCATTCCGATTGAAAGCACCATACCTGCAATACCTGGCATGGTAAGTGTTGCTTTGAAGTAAGACATAAAGAGCATGATCAAGAAAAAGTTAACCGCTAACGCAATAACTGCAAAGAGTCCTGGAATGCGATAGTAAATTAACCCGAACAAGAACAACAAAAACATTGCAACGAAGCATGACATAATACCGGCTTGAATAGCATCTTGCCCTAATGAAGCGCCTACACGGCTTTCTTGTTCAAACTTGAGCGGTGCAAGTAATGAGCCTGAACGCAAGACAACTGAAAGATCAAACGCTTCACGTTGACCTTCAATATTGCTGATGCGCCCTGAACCACCTGAGATTTCCGATTGAATTACAGGAGCTGAGAATACAACATCATCAATAATGATGCCAAGATTACGACCGATATTGTTACCGGTCAATTCTGCAAATTCTCTGTTACCAACACTATCAAGCTTAAAGTTTACTTGTGGCTTGTTATATTCATCGCGACCAACTTCGGCGCTCACAATATGATCACCGGTCATATCAGCAAATGCTGAAGCCAAGTAGTAACGAGCTGCAACTTCGCGGCCATCAACAACTTCAGTTTTACCTGATAAAATAACTTTATCGGAAGGAAGATCACCATCAAACTTATCAAGCAAGGCATCGCGTGATACAGCGGTATCTTCAATAATTTTAAATTCAAGGTGAGCTGTTTTTGTAATCACTGCTTTAACATGATCAGGATCATCGATTCCAGGCATTTGCACTACAATTTGATGATCACCATGTTGCTGAACAATAATGCCTTCAACACCATAACCACCCAAGCGGTTAGTCAAAACGTTGAGTGCTTGTTCAACAGCACCAGTACGGATGTTTTGTTCGACTTCACCTGAAAGCGCAAGAGTTATTTCGTTTTCAAGGCGCTTTGCATGAAGCAAGCCAGCCTTTTTGTCTTGCACTATTCCCATGCACGCACGGGCACCTTCTTCTGTTGCGAAAGAAAGTTTAAGCTCTCTTCCTTTAACCTCTTTTTCAGTAGGCAATTCACGAATGTTATTTGATTTTAAGAACTGGTCAAATGAACGACTTTCAAGACCAAGACGACTTTCAATTGCCTTATCGATTTCAACACTCAAAACAAGATAGGTACCACCTGCTAAATCAATACCTTTTTTTACATAGGTAAGACGCAAGGCGTTGTAGTACGTTTTTATGGTAGATAAAATACCAGTTTGATGTGCAGATTCTTTGATGGTTTTTTGGTCAAATGAAACCATGAAGTAAGACCCGATAGCAATAACAACAACCCATGCCATTAATGGGGTAGTCAGCATTTTAACAATGCGTGCTTGAGCATTCATGAAAACTCCTTAATCTCGTAATTCTACTCTCAATTCAATTACATCAAAAATGGTGCCGAGGAGGGGACTCGAACCCCTATGGGATTTCTCCCGCTGACCCCTTAAATCAGTGCGTCTACCAGTTTCGCCACCTCGGCATCTTAGAAAATTTTTAAGAAAAGTTTAAGATTTTTATTTCTTAAACTTGGCATAAAGTTATCACATTACTCAGCGATTGGCAAATCTTTTTGCATAGATTTTGCCGTGAAATGATAAGTTCCTAATGTAGTGCAAAATAAAAACTTTGTAGTGCAAAATAAAAAGCTCCGGTTTTGAAGTAAAATTTAAGAAGTAAAAAAACTTAAAAAACCTTCGAAATCGAAACTCTTTGGCTAAGGTTGCACTTGATTTGCTTGGCGTAAACTTAAGAAATTTTTGCCGACCTTTAATTGCATGAACATCACGCCATCAAGGTGAACAGATAAACACTGCGCCAGTTTATGATTGTTGCGAGGATATGGAAAGTAAAAGCCTTAGGGCCTGTTATTCGAAAAATAAGACTACAAAATAGAAAAAACAATAATTATACCTTACTGAGCGTCGTTCCCAGCAACTCAAGTCGACCAGCAAGCTCCTTGAGCTTTTGCTTCAATTGAGTAAGTTGAAATTTTAAATTACTGAGTTTTACAGAGAGCGAATCTTTCTGATAAAACGACGTGTGTATAAAATAACGTTCACTGGCTTCTTTTTCCAAAATACTCTTTAAATCATTTTGGGCATACTCAATCGGACCAGATTTTAGTGAATCAAATAGAATCCATTTTCCACCATATTTGACAAGTGCTCTATGATGATGATTAGTATAAGTCATGATCATTGCTACAAGTTCGAAATTGTTAATGAAAAGTGGTGGAATAGTTTGGTCACTTACCTCATCGGCTGGTTCATAATCTAAAACATTAATTGCATAATTCATCTTGATAGCTTTGTTAATGTTTTTGTAATCGCAACAGGTTGTGAAATATTGAAAGTTCAAATTTTTTTGGGGCGATATTTTCTTAAACAGTTGATATACAAAGTAAAGAAGACCTTTAGGGTCTTCCATGGCACCCTTCTTGAGCCCTTTGACCATACCAACAAAGTCCCTTTTCCATTCCTTGTTTAGGTATTTTCCAAGAAAAGGATTTTGTTGGAATTCTTCAGTCTCTTCAATTGCCTTAAGCTTTTGATCGTATTTGTTTTTTATCTCTGCAAGACATTCAGCCATATCAAAAATTTTATCGAAAAAAGCTTGAGGTTCAAACTTATTAGTCGTCTTCATTGAATTAAAAGTGTCGTTTAAATGTTGTATAAAAATTGAGACATCGTCTTTTTTCTCTTTATTTTTAATAGCATACTCTCCAACAACTCTTCTCACCTCATCTAGGCGATACAAACATTGGAGCGCAGCTACCATCCAACACCAATTACTTTTATTTTCAAGATTGTACGGTTGATTGTCCATACAGATGAGTTTGCACATTAAAAGCGTCACGCAACAAAAAAGAGTCAATAAAAATATTTTTTTCAAGGCTTTCTCCCTAAAAAATCAAGAACGTCGTATTTTTAAGAATTTTATAAAAATTAATAACTTGCAATACGATTAAATAATACAGCGACAATATTTCAAATGTAAACAATATTAGAATTTAATAAACTAAGGCATAAAATTGTTGGGTTTATGAGCGAAAAAATACTGAAAAAATTACATCCACCGTTATTGAACCAGCGCAGGCATTTTACATTCAATCATTTTTCAGTACAATGAAATAATAGGTATTTTAAGTAGGGGGAATTTTATAATACTTGTACCTATTATCATATTTGGGGGTTTCCATGATGAATCGTCTTTTTATCGCAACAGCATTTGTTGCATCACTTACAATGCAAGCACCAGTTCTTGCAAACGATCAAGCTCTTCCTGAAGCTCGTGTTTCTGGAATTGTTGAAGCATCTGATCATATGAACAACAACCAAGAAGTTGTTTTTCATGATGAAGTTGATACACGTAATGAGCACGCTCAGCAAGCAGAAGATTTTATAGCAGAAATTTTTACTTGTCCCTTAGCTTTGAGTATTGATCGTCCTGAACTCGACGAATCTCATATTTGTAAACCTACAACATGCTCAAACTGCTCTAATCCTCTTCAGACTCTTATGAAAAGAATAGCTTTTGGTTTTGCAATTTATAAGATTACCCATGGGGCTATAATACTTGCAAATACAGCAGGTCCCTGCATAGGCAGCTGCGCTGCAAATGTTTCAAGTGATTTTGGATGGGGAGCATTCGAATTACTTAGCGCTCTGGCCTAATAAGAAGTTGATGCACATTTTTTGAGGCCCCCAGTTTTGGGGGCCTTTTTTTTGTGAATTTGTTCGCACGAACTCGAATCTATTTGTTAACCATATTACGCAAGCGCGCAATGCGCTTTTCCATAGGGGGATGGGTCGAGAGCAAATTCAAGATACCTCGTCCAGAGAATGGATAAACGATAAAGAGACTTGCCATGCTCGCTTGTGCAGCACTTTCAGGCTCTGTTTGTGGCTCAAACTTTACCCCATGATGAAGTTTTTCAAGCGCAGATGCAAGTGCAAGCGGATCATTGCAGCAGCGCGCACCCGTTTCATCGGCCAAGTATTCTCTTGACCGAGAAATAGCTAACTGAATGAGCGTTGCAATGAGCGGCACAAAAATAGCCATCACCAGTGCAGCCATCGTGTTATCGCGCCCTTCACGGTCTCTGCTACCACCAAGCAACACCGACCAGCGAATCATAAAAGCAACATAGCCGATTGCAGAGGCGATCACCGCTGCAACGGTGCCAATTAAAATATCTCGATTTTTAACATGAGACAGTTCATGTGCAAGCACACCACGCAGCTCGCGTTCATCAAGCAGATTCAAAATACCGCGTGTTACCGCTACCGATGCATGATCAGGGTTGCGCCCCGTTGCAAAAGCGTTGGCCATATCACTGTCAATGTACCACAACTTAGGCATCGGCATGCCGCCTCTGGAGCATAAGTCGTGCATGATATCATGAACAAATTTATGTTTCTGGGTATCAAGCGGCTTTGCGCCATACATCATGAGCACTAATTTGTCTGACCAGAAGTAGGTTACAAAGTTCATAGCAAAGGCCATGATCAATGCAATAGTCATACCATTTGATCCGCCCGCTACATAGCCAATACCTAAGAACAAGCTACTCAGTATTCCAAGCAATAAAACTGTTTTGAATTGATTAAAGAACATTTCAAACTCCAAATTATTCATTTTTTATAAACATTCAGGAGCTCAATTTAATCTCGTTGCCCAAGATAATCAAGGGGTTAAAGAGAAAACAGCCTCGATTGCATGAATTATATTGAATATTAAAGCTGGTATAAGTTATTTTCATTGTAGATAACTCTAAATTTTTTAAGATAAAAATGAGGAATGTATGTCGTTTTTAAAAAAAATTGCTTCAACATTTTTACTCGTAGTTGTTGCATTTATCTTGGTACAAGCAGCACTTCTTGCACGCATTAATTTAGGAGAAATCAAAGAAACCTATACAGTTCTTAATCAAAATTTTAGCTATTTATCACCTACCATCGGTGCTGCATGGTGGGAATCTGGAGTAATTCACAACTATTATAAATACGGAAACTGTATAAAAGAAAAAGGCAAGCCAACGCTTGGAGATGCAACAATTCAACTTATTCACGAATTATTTCATGAATTGGCTGGTGATTTATCAATCACTACTGGTAAATATCAAGTAGCTTCATTTTTTTCACCTCAAATCATCGCTACAATTCTAGGAATCATTATTAAGGGGCAACCTAAAATAGAAGATTTAGTAATAAAAAGAAAAAAAATCATAAACCCAAGCAATAAAAAAAAATACGCTGCAATCATAATCAAAAATATAAAAAAAGCCATTAATGACCATTTACACGATAACGTATCTTTAGACAAACCTGCTCTGAATAATTTAACAAAAAATATAACCAGGACAGCCAACCTTATTGTTGAAGCTCTTGATGAAGCTTATTTTTTTTATGATAAAGAATCACAAAAATATCCCGCAATCACCCCTTATGCGATTTTACTTGCCTTTCTTTATCAAAAAGCAAACTCTAAAAAAGATTTTTTTGATTATTTTACCGAGCTTAGAAACTTTCTTGGTCATTCTATTCTTGAAAAAAAAGATGATCTATTCAACATAGACACTTCTTATGAAAGTGAAGAAACCATTCCGACAAATGATTTAATTGCAAGCCTATCTCACGATATAGAAAGCGTTCAAAACGATAGAATTCTCTTTGAAAAAACAATCTATTCCTTATTAGCACGGCAAAAGTCACGGCTGCCAAAAAAAATTAGATATTTAACAACCTCATTTAAAACTCTTTCTTTTGCAAACTGTGTTGAAGCCGTTATACGCAACATTATTAATATCTTGCTTTACGATTTAGAAAACAAAACTGTCTCACTTGAAAATATGAATCGCTTCCATCCCAATATTGATCAAGAAAATATTCATCCCTCTTTAAAAAATTTCTTGAGCACTCAATTTTTTCAAGACTTTAACAATGCTGATAAAGAAGAAGTACACAATGCCTGGAATAATGTAGTACAAAATCTATCATGGATCTCTTATCTACAAATTTTTAGCGAGAACGAAATAGTTGGAACCAAAGCTCCAGAAAATTCACTTGGATTTATTTGGTTTTCAGACAACTTAGGAAGTCAAATATTTTCGCAAAATGATCTAGCCTCTTTATTTCCAAATGCACTCATTGAAGAGTGGACCAAACCTGAAACATTAAAGCTCACTATCAATCCAAACTCCCTCCAAAAACAAGTATATATTGTATTTAATAGAACACGATACAATGGATGCGAAGTAGCACCAACACTTAAAAACATTATTATTCTTTTGAATGACTTACTCGGACTTAAAGTTTTTCATGAAGAAAAAGCTCAGTCCTTTATACAATCTGATTTTAATAAAAAATTATTTCCTGAAATATGCAAAAAATTTTCATTCTCTTATGATCAAGAAGCACTCAGTGCAATCAATATTGATAGTATTCATGAAGAAATAAGGATACATCTCTCACATCAAGGTGATTCTTTTTCTCTAATGTACAGCCCAGCACATTCAGATTATTATGTTACACCATCAAAGATTGACGCCAACCAGGCCGATCTTGATCGGGCTATTAAGAATATAACAAACTCAATAGATCTAGATCTTAACGTACCGCTTCTTACATTATTAACGCTCTTACTTGAATGCAAAGATCCATCACCTGAACAAATTGAGGAAATAGTAACTCCTATCGAGAAAAACATCTCTCTTGTCAGGCATTGCTTCATGCATCTGAGCGCAACCGAACTTGAACAAAAACTACCTATTCTCGCATATCTACTCAAAGAAAATTCTGAAAAATATAAACTTGAACACTTCACGAAGAGGATTATTGAAACAATTTCAGCTGATGTAGATTTGTTAACAAAAACCAAAATAGTTAATCTTTTCGCTCAAAGCTCATCTGCAAAAAAATGGAATTGGGCTGAAATTATGACCCTACAAACAACGTTTTTTGAAAAAATTGCTCAATGGGCTCTTACAGTTCCAGAAATAAATGGAGACTTCTTGAGACTTTTATCCTCAAATGACGATCTATCAGATGAAAATCCATCAATAGATTTTTTCAATGCTCTTCTTGCGCAAAATCAGGCCGGGATTGCCCTACGAATAGCACGCCATGCATTGTTGAGTAATAATTCTACCGTAAGCAATGCAGTGCTCAATCTTTATGCCAAGTTCATTGATCAGAATTTTGAAATAGATCAAATAGCTCAGCAAGCTTCGCAATTAATTCTTATGCAAAAATCTTTTATAAGAGCTTTTGGACTGAAAATTTTCAAAGCACTCATTAATAAAAATTATAGCATTCCTGAGGCTCTGAAAGCCGCAACTCAATGCTTAACAAGTCAATCAAATGATATACAAGATGCAGGCTTAAAACTCTTCACGAATTTCATTAAAAAACACAATAATCATATCGAGGTTCTTGAAATTGCTCTTCACCATTTGGAAAGCAATGATCAAACCAAACAAACACAAGGATTACAAATTTTCAACCTTTTATTTGAGAACAATTATGGATACCTTACAGCAATAAATCTCTTTATCAAATTTTTTACAGGAGAAGAAAAAGATAAAAGTATGATAGCGAAGAGCCTATTTTCCTCTATGACTAAATTTATAAAAAAGAAAAAAAGTGTTCAGAGTGTCAAAGAAGAAGTTGAATCCCTCATTAAGGACGAGGGGATAAGGGAAGCGCTTAGGCTAATAAAACCAAGCCCAAGCGCAAAGAAGTCTTATTGGGATATTTTAACTGACACACTCAAGTAACTAACTACTTATCATCTTCGTAATCAATTTCCCAGTCATCAGAGATAACAATTTCAGGTTCTGGTTTTTTACTTTTTTTAGTTGAAGGTGAGGCCATAACATCATGCACTGAAGAGCGTTCAGCTTTCTTTCCGACTCCAACAGCGGTAAGATTGTCTTGTTTAAGCTGCCCCAAACGTTCAACCTGCTTTTTGGCATCAGTACGAAATGATTCACTTTCTTCTTCAAGCTGACCTTGCGTCCGCTCAAAAAGCTTATTCATATCTTCTTGAAGCTTTGAAATTTTCTTTTGTAGTCGCAAAATAATCTCAACACCCGCCAAATTAACCCCCATTTTGTGGGTTAAATTGATGATCTCTTCGAGCCGATCAACATCTTCTTCTGAGAAAAGGCGTGTATTCCCCTCAGATCTTTTTGGAGAAATAAGTCCTTCTTTTTCGTACATACGAACAGTCTGTTGATGAACCGAAAACATCTTTGCAACAACTGATATCGAGTAAAATCCCTTACGTCTTTTCATAAGGATACCCTTTTAATCATTTTTGAGGACAGTTAAAAACGCTTCTTGAGGAAGCTCAACATTACCAACCTGCTTCATCTTCTTTTTGCCTTCTTTTTGCTTTTCAAGCAGCTTACGCTTACGTGAAATATCACCGCCATAACATTTTGCGGTTACGTCTTTGCGTTTTGCAGAAACCGATTCACGTGCAATAACTTTAGCACCAATCGCAGCTTGAATAGCAACCTCAAACATCTGACGATGAATTACTTCTTTTAATTTTTGTGTCAATTGACGTCCAATACTCATCGCTTTATCGCGATGAACAATAACTGATAGCGCGTCAACAGCTTTACCATTAAGCAAAATATTCATTTTTACTAAATTGGCCTCGGCATACCCTGCTTGTTCATAATCAAAGCTTGCATAGCCAGCTGACATCGATTTCAATTTATCATAAAAATCGGTCACAATTTCACTGAGCGGAAGCTTGTAGTGCAAGATGACACGATTTTCATCAAGATAAATCATATCGGTTTGTTCGCCGCGTCGCTCTTGACACAAGGTCATCAAAGAGCCTAAGTATTGCTTTGGCGTGATAATTGTAGCCTTAATGATCGGTTCATAGATTTCAGCAATGCTGACAACATCAGGAAATTTTGATGGATTTTCAATGACCATCTCTTCACCACTCGTCATTTTAAGACGATAAAGCACGGTTGGAGAGGTTACAATAATTGAAGCGTCATATTCTTGCTCAAGACGTTGTTTAAAAACATCCATGTGCAAAAGGCCCAAAAATCCGCAACGAAAGCCAAGACCGAGCGCAACAGAGCTCTCTTTTTCAACATGCACGCTTGGGTCGTTGAGTGTTAATTTTTCAATTGCATCACGAACCAATTCAAACTCAGAAGTATCAACTGGATAGATCCCTGCAAACACCATCGATTTTGCTGGTTTAAAACCTGGAAGTGGTGTAACCGGTTTTTTTGTATGATAAAAAGTATCACCAACTCGAGCCTCTTTAACCGTCTTAAGGCCTGCAATAACATAGCCCACCTGACCGGTATAGAGCGCATTAGTTGGATACGGATCGGGATACATAAGTCCAATATCAAGCACTTCGTACGATTGATCACTGTACGCAGCTGTAATTTGATCACCTTTACGCAACGCTCCGTCAACGACTTCAACCAAGCAAATCACTCCGCGATATTCATCAAACCATGAATCAAAGAGAAGGCCTTTAAACGGCTTATTGGCATCACCCTTTGGAGGTTTAATGCGCTCAATAATTGCTGGAAGCAGCTTATCAAGACCAAGACCGGTCTTTGCTGAAATAAGAAGTAAATCTTCTTGTTCAACATCAAATGCTTTGTGCATTTCTTTGGCGATACGTTCAGGATCGGCGTTAGCCATATCAATTTTATTAATCACAGGGATAATATCAAGCTCTTGCTCAAACGCCAGAAAAAAATTTGCCATGGTTTGCGCTTGAACACCCTGAGCAGCATCAACCAAAAGCAGTGCACCCTGACACGCGTACAGAGAACGAGAAACTTCGTAGCTGAAATCAACGTGACCAGGGGTATCAATCAAATTCAATAAATAAACTTCGCCTTTGTATTCATAAAACAAAGAGGCTGTTTGAGCTTTTACCGTAATTCCACGTTCACGCTCAACTTGGAGTTTATCAAGAAACTGCTCATTTTTTTGGCGTGATGAAATAGTCCCGGTAATTTCAAGAAGACGATCTGCAAGTGTTGATTTACCGTGATCGATATGTGCAATAATCGAAAAATTACGAATATGACTTGGTTTAAATGTCTGTATATCAAAATTCTGTATGCTGGAAATGTTCATAGTTGTTTACATCTTTTCTGGTTTGCTAATGCCCAATAAATCAAGACCAATGCCCAAAGTTTGTCGTACAAGTTGTACCAAACAAATTCGTGCGGCAGAGAGGTCATGATTTGTTGGGTCAACGATACGGTTATTTGCATAATAGTTATGAAAGACCAACGCAAGTTCCCATGCATAATAAGCAATTACATGAGTTTGATAGGTTTTTGCAACTGATAATAACGCATCAGAAAGTGACACAATTTTGCGCAAAACCATAATTTCAGGATCTTGCACCAAAAGCATCATTGTCTCTAAATGTGTTTGATTGAGTGAACCGCTGGCAAGCTGTTCAACAATTTTTTGTAAATGCTCATCAAGTGCAGCTTTTTCAAGAAGACTATTTGTTCGCACATAGGCATACTGAATATAAAAAACAGGATTTTCATCGGTCTTTTTGAGTGCCGTTGCCAAATCAAATTCTAGATGAGCATCCGCTTTACGATTGAGGTAAAAGAAACGAGCAACATCACGCCCTACTGTTTGAACAATATCATCAAGCTTGGTGAATGTTCCAGCACGTTTAGACATCTTGATTGCAACATCATTTTCTTTAATAGTCACAAGCTGATAGAGAATGACATCAAATGCTTTTTCATAATCAAGCGCAAGCATCGTACCCTTGAGCCGCTTAACATAGCCATGATGATCTTGACCAAGAATATCGATTAAAATGTCATAGCCACGATCAAATTTATTTTTATGGTACGCAATATCCGCAGCAATGTAGGTCAGTTCGCCGTTTTGCTTACGAATGACACGATCTTTTTCATCACCAAATTCAGTTGATTTAAACCAAAGTGCACCTTCAGATTCGTAAACCAAATCTTTACTGCGTAATACTTCAATTGCTTGTTCAATAGATCCATCTTCATGGAGGCTTTTTTCTGAAAACCAGCTGTCAAATTGAACGCCAAAGGTTTGAAGATCTGTTTTTATATTTTTAAGCATCTCATTTTTTGCATAGTCTGAAAAAAATGATTCATCTTTATTAATAACATCATCTCCAAATTCAGAACGGCAGTGCGCAGCAAGCTCAGTAATATACTCGCCCGCATAGCCTTCTTCAGGGAGCTCGTCTTGAATCCCTAATGCTTGTTTGCAACGGACAAGAACAGACTTGCCCAGCAATTTCATCTGATTGCCCGCATCATTAATGTAATATTCTTTTAAAACGGTATGTCCAACAAAGGCCAAAACATTACCGAGTACATCACCAATAATGCCACCACGTCCAGTTCCCAAATGTAACGGGCCGGTAGGGTTTGCGCTGACAAATTCAATGAGATATCGATGTTTTTTTTCATACTCTGGAAGAGTAAAATATGAATTTTTCTGATCCCACAATTCACCGGCAACTTTGGCCCATACATCTTTGTGCACCGTAATGTTCAGAAATCCAGGACCTGCTATTTCAACATCGCGGATTGTTTTTACAAAAAGTGGTTCTTGGTCGCCAAGTAACAGATCTTTAATTTCTTGTGCCAATTGCCGTGGATTTTTACCCAACATCTTGGCAAGGACCATTGCCGCATTGCAGCTCATATCACCAAATGGTTTTGATGGATCAAGATTCAAATGAATAACAATCGCTTGTTGTTGTTCACGATCAAGTTGGTAATTTTTTTGAATAGTTTTAAGAATTTCGTATCGTAATGTCGCAATAATATTCATAACGTATGCCTTTTGCCCTCAAAACTACAGCTCAGCCTGATGATAACGCTCATGTGGCCCATTGTAGCACCTTACACCGGCAAAGAAAAGTCCATGATTACCAAAAGAGCCATCAAATAATCGTCGCTAAAAGTTAAACTGAATATGAAGCTCAAGCGAACCACCCAACATATCCGTCAGCCACGAACGGCGTCCATATATCGAATAGTCATAGGCAACCGACAATTTAGGGGCAAATGATGAGTCTGTATGAGCCTTGACATCATATTCAACCAAAAAGTGCAGCGTAAACTGCTCCCACATCTCCAGTTGCTTATTGGCATTGGCAATATAATTGGGGGAAATGATCTTGGGAGGGGTTAAAAGTCGCTGTGCATCAATATATGCCTTGAGAAATTGATCATCTCGAACCGAAAGAATGGTACGCTCTTGCGTAGTATACGAAAAACCAGCCAACGCTGAAAGCCCGCCAAGTAAGCGATAGGCTTGCGCATAGAGCTGAAAGTCCCAAATTGTCCCCTGAACTTTTTTCACTTTGGTTTTTTCAAGCAAAATCCAACCATTCTGGTTCAAGTCGGTTGTTACACGCTCAACGCGCTCTTCGTCAAAAAAGATAACCGCTCCCACGCTTGCACCCAAGCGTAGATATTTCCACAATCCTACTTCAAGGTTTCCTCGCCCTAACGCTCCCAGATATTGATCGTGCCCAAGGGGCAACGCAAAAACTCGATTGATATCACGCTTACCCGCAAGCGGAACCAAAACACCTGCTTGCAGCTGGCCTGAAAGACGATCGATAAAACTAACGTCAGTTTCGGTTTCACCCTGCCAGCCGCCGGTAATAACTAAATCACCGACACCTGATTTTTTGAACGGTGTTTTGACCGGTGCAAGACCGTTTTCTTTCAAAATTGGATCGAGCTGATTGTTTAAGAAATCATCAACTTTAATTGGATTTCCACCAACCATAATATCCATACCCATCGCATCCTGAACATTTTCAGGGCCCTGATTGATAAAGCCAATCTCATTTAATTTAAGCTCTTTGAAGGGCAAGTTCACATGAGCAAAGAATCCGGAAAATAAGTTTTGGCGCCAGGTGACGTCAAATTCTTGAAGACGAAATTTACCCGTAAATTCTACCGGAATTGCTGGACCAGTAGCAAGTGGTGCTCCAGCACCCCATTGAGCATTGGTTAGAGGCAATTGTGCAAGGTTATCTTGGTTGAGACCAAGTTTGCCAATATCAAAAAAACCATGTGAGCTAAAAAGCGAGCCCCGCTTGCTATGCGCATTCCACGACTTACGCGTACTTCCTTGAGCATAATGCGCTTTCAAAAAAACAGCCCAGTCGTCCACACTGGCAGCCGATTGCCCCTGAAAATATGGTGTTCGATAAAAAACCGGCACATCAAGTGCTGGTAACGATTGAAATAAGAAGCTGCTTATAAACAGCGAGCACGATAGTATGTGAGTGCAGATATTACTGCGCCAAGAAATCATGTTTTTCCCCTACAGGTCGTGAAATACTCTGGACGAAAAATTATTATCGCCCGCTTTTTTCAACAAACAATGTAGAGGGAGTGTAGCATGGGAACCCAAGCAAGGACAAGCCTCTCTCGTTTTTCCGTGCTACACCTTTTTTTCTTAGAATGGTAAATCGTCTTCAAAAGGCGCTTCATCCTTCAAAGTCACTTCGCCGGTTGAAACAAACCCTTTTGGAGCATCAAATGGTGATGTCGCTTTGGGTGCAGCTTTACGTGCCGGAGCAACTGCCTTTTTTGGCTGCTCAGACCGAGAAAAACCTTCATCAGCTTGATCGCTTGCAGAATCTTCAAGATCATCTTGTGCCCCTGAAGCCAAGAATGTTACACGGTCAGCAACGATTGAATGTTTGCTGCGCTTGTTGCCATCAGGATCTTGCCAGCTGTCAAGCTTTAAACGTCCTTCAACCAAAACAGAACGACCCTTTTGAAGATATTGGTTACAGCTTTCTGCTTGAGGTCCCCAAACATCAACGTCAATAAAACAAACTTCTTGAACCATTGAACCGGTTTGTTTGTTTTTAAACTGACGGTTTGACGCCAAGCTAAAACGGCAGACAGCTTGGCCTGAAGTAATTTGTTTATACTCAGGATCACGCGTTAAATTACCAATCATGATAACTCGATTATAACTTGCCATGCAAAAGCACCTTTCAAAAAAATATAAACAATCATAAAAGCAAAAGTGATGTTAGCAGAAAAGAGAGATTTGGCAAAACGCTTATTATTTTTCTAGGCTTTTACTGAGTCGCTCAAGTTTTTCTACCATCTGAGCATACGGTGCATCGCGGGCAATAGAAGATTCGTTCAAACGCTGCGCCTCATAAACAACTGTATCGATAGAAAAATGTTGAATAAATTCTTTGTAGACTTCTTGTCCTGAAAGCAAATTTGGTAATGCCATAAACCGAACTTTAACAACTATCCGCGCAAGCCAGTAGGTAATCCATGAAACACGGAAAATAACCAGAGCTGGTATTTTAAGCAAAGCAAGCTCGAGCGTAACCGTGCCAGGCTTAGTTAATGCCATCGAGCAATGAGCAAGCTGCTGCCACTTTTCATCAGAGTCACGAACAATAATCAAATCTTTCCCAATTTTATCAAGACCTGAACGCTTCAGCGCACAACTCAATTGATCAGACGAAATTGATGCAGCCTGAGGAATAATAAACTGAATATCGGGATAAATTAATTTTAAGGCAGATGCAACACGAGCAAAGATTGGAAGGAGCGTCTTGATTTCTGACAAACGAGATCCTGGAACTAATGCGATAAGATGCTTTTTTGTTGCAGATTTTTCAAAATATTGCTGCATACGATCGTATACTGGACATCCAATCCATTGAACATGCACGCCTCGCTGTGCATACCACTCAACTTCAAAGGGATACAAAACAATAATTTTATCGCAATATTTTTTGAGCGAAGCAACGCGCCAGGCTCCCCAGCACCACAATTGAGGTGGAGAAAAATAGGTAACTGTTATCGTTGAACACAAACGTTTAAGTCGTTTGATTAACCTCATATTAAAGCCAGGAAAATCAATCACTACAACTTCATTAAACTGTTGCTCAATGATATATGCTGCAAGTTGATTTAAAAATTTTAATAACCGAGGGATATGCTTAATAATTTCAACAATGCCGGTGACATTGAGCTTTTCAAAGCGTTCGTACAAATGAGCACCTGCTTGTTGCAGATGATCTCCTCCAAGAGCTTCGATATACACTTGTTGATGAGCATAATGCTTACGCACATACCATCCCCCCAACAAATCACCCGAAAGTTCACCCGAAACAATAAAAACTTTTTTCATGATGCTTGCTTAAGGCAATTGTCTGCGTTTACACGCATGTGAAGTTGCTTTGACTGCTGACAAACGTCAAGCATAGTAGCGCTCAACTGTGCTACTGCCTGATGCAACGATTTTTTCTGAAGTTGTCCAATCTCTTGCTGTATCGAATCAGGGGTAGATTTTTTATCCATAGATTGTGTAATGAGATTTTGACAAGACTTAAGCTGCTGGCGATTTTTTTCAAGCGATGCAACCAGGTCGTACATAATAGCATGAGCTGTGCTTAGATCGTTTTTTCCAGCACGCTTAAATGGTGCCTGATTATCAAGCAAGCAGCCAAGTGTCGCTGAAAATTTCTTTTGCAAAGCAGACAGGGTGATGAGTAACTCACCACCCTGCTTATTTATTGTAATCAAATTGTTATGATCAACTAAAGGTTCGACTTTTTTGCTCTGCAGATCAGCGACAAGCATATTGATCTTGCCAATATGCCGAATAAGCGACCTGCTTGCATGAAAAGCATCTTTAGTTGCATGACCGAGTTGTTCTTTAAGCTTGGATGCTGAACATCGAGGAGCTGTCGGCACCTGTTTTTTTGTAACCAAAAATTCTGATGCTTGTGCGCAACACATGATGGGTAAAAAAACCAAGGCTCCTAAAGCTACTACAATATTCATCCAAACTCCTCTTCTTTTATCTTTAGCTTATTCTTTATAGTTTACTCTGGTCGTATTTCTAAGAGCATATCGCGTTGCACCAGATCGTCCTACAAGAGGAATAACTTCAGGAGCAATTGGCTCAATCACAGGATCAACTGGGTCGATTTCATTAATTGGATCAATTGGATCTATTACTGGATTAACTGGCTCAATTACTTGATCTTCTTGATTAACAGGATCAATCGGCTCAATCACAGGATCGATTGGGTCGATTGGATTTCCTGAATTAACTTCTGAGTTATTCCAAAATTTACCAAATGGAATTTTGCCATCACGCTTCGCATAACCAAGATACACAATGCCGCCTAAAGCTGCTACAGCTGTTACGCCACCAGCAATCAATGCAATTTTTTTGTATTCATGAGTCAAAGACAATGTTACTGTGCCATGAGCATCAGTTGTCTCAAGAGCTTTAACAAAAGCTGCTTTAACTTCTTCGTTTGAAAAACCAAGTGCTTGTGCCGCTGCAACATAAGATTTAATCTCTTGATTTGCCTGCAAAGAAAGAGATGTGGCATGAGCTGATACATCTTGTGCACAAACAACACTCAAAGAAATTAACAATAACCGTATGATACTTTTCATCTGAAAAACCTTCGCAAGAATAATATTAATTAAGTAACTCAGTACAACAAGTGGAAGTATGATTAAATATTAAAAAAAAGCAATAGAACAAAGGATAAAACCATCTTTTTTCATTAAATTTCTAAGTCGCAAAAAGCATATTCTCAAGCTCTTACTTATAATCACTTTTTCAACAAAATTCATTAATAAAGATGGCGTATGATTTTTCACACGCCATCTTTATTAAAACTTATTCATGGGCTCTTAAATTCGATCATCTTCTTCAACAACCCCACGAACCTCTCCTGGCAAAATGCCAGGCTGCGGTCCCGGTGGCTGATTTTTTTGCTGGTTAGATTGCCCTGGCGGAGACTGAGTCTGATCACCTTGCAAAAAATAATGTACAAGCCAGATAGTTGCAATGACCGTCGCCACGCTCAGCACACCTATTGCAGACCAAACCACACGCTCATCATACTTAAGTGAAAGAGCTAAAACACCATTGTTTTGATCCAGTAATTGAGCTGCATTTTCGAATTCGCTCAAAATTTGTGCATCGGTATAACCAAGCTTTTTTGCCGTTTGAACATAAGCTTTAATCTCATGCGCCTGCTGCAAAGAAAGGGCCGAGATATCGGCAGGCAAGCTGTGCACCCAAACAATGCTCAAAGAAATGAGCAATAATCGTATGATACTTTTCATCTGAAAGAACCTCTAAAAAATATGATTAATCAAGCTACGACAAACAATAAACGGCAGATTGCCATAAGTTCGTCAAAAATAATAGAGGCGCATGATTTCTCACACGCCTCTATTATTACAATTTGTTGGCTGGCCCTTATGTACTAAAGTTAAACCTTAATACGTCAGAACCCGCTTTATCTATTTTTAAGCTTACGCTTCTTCTTAGTGTTCGTGTCCATCTTCTTCAGTTGGAGCTGGAGCTGGAGCTTTTCTCCACAATTTAGCAAAAGGAACTTTGCCATCACGCTTCCAAATACCAACACCAACTACAACTGCTGCAACTGTTACACCAGCAACAATCAATGCAGTTTTCTTTTGTTCATTGGTCAAAGACAATGTTACAACGCCGTTAGCATCAGCGTTTTCAAGAGCTGTAACGAAAGCAGCTTTAACTTCTTCGTTTGAGAAGCCAAGTGCTTGTGCAGCTGCAACAAATTCTACAACTGTTTTTTCTGTTTCTTTTGTCTCTACGTCTGTGTTAGCGTTAACACTTGCAAACATTGCAAGAGCAAGTACGCCAGGAATCAATTTCTTCAACATAATAATTATCTCCTAAAAGTGATAATAAAAAACCAACACCAACCAACAATTGCATTCAAATTTTTATAAACATGTTTTTATAAAGAACTACTTAACTATCCCCAATCAATATTTACTATTGAGCTATCTTTAGCAGCAAAAGCAATATAGTAAGGTTTTTTTTAAAAAGCAAGCACTAAGCTATTTGAATACAAAAAAAGCCTTCTCTGTCAAGCTATTTCTTACCTTGTGTGCATCAAAGATATTACCACAAAATTACATGAAAAAGCTGGAATATCAATCATTTTTTCACTCTTTTTAGTTCACCATAAACAACTTTGATATAATTGAAAAGCGAAAACAATGAAAGCATTGATATAATTACTAACAGGAAATCAATAATAGATCCCTGTTCTTGAATAATCAAATGATTCCAGAAACCTACTGCTATAAAGAAAATAAGCATAAAAGTTGTAAGCTTTCCCCAGATAGATGGCTTAATACTTTCTGAGCCTCCAGTAATACACATAACCAGATAGCCACCCGTCAGTAAAATAGATTCACGGACAAGGATAAGTATAAAAAACCAAATTGGGACCTTAATAAACGGTGAATCAACAAATACCAGAGAGCCAAGGCTTATTACCAGAAAAAATTTATCCGCAATTGGATCGAGTATCCTACCAAGTCGAGTATGCTCGTTAAAAAGCCGAGCGAGGTAACCATCAAGCAAGTCTGTTCCCGCTGCAAGCAGAAAGATAATAAATGCCAGCTTCCAAAGCTCAGAATAGATAGCAAGAGCAACAAACGGTGCTAAAACAATGCGTAAACAAGTCAGCACATTTGACATCGTCAACCAACGGGCTTCATCTGCCAATCGAGAAATTGACTTGGATACCGCTGAATTAATTGATGCGCTCATCAAGCGTTTTTTGCCACGAGAAAGCGACATTATTTTTTTCCTCATTGTTTTTATATACCGACCTATCCGACCAGTGATTGCACAGGACTCTTATCAGTACTATCGGATGTATCAAATTTAATATACCACCCCTGTGCAAGCTGCGCTTGCAACTGTACTGACTCCAAAGCAAATGAAGCATCTAGTTCTGTCAGGCGCTTAAGAGTTCCGTCATTATTTTTAACCAATGGGTCGACTCCCCTAAATTTAGATCGTACAAAAAAGTCTTGGGAGCCTTTATCGGTCACCTGAAGCTTTTTATCATCAGTAGTTCTCATTTTTTTGATTACTTCACAAAGCTGAGAGTCGTTACTTTGACACAATTTCTCCCACACCACTTCATCAGTAGAATAATGAATATCATCCATGGTAACCAGCTCAATATCAAGCGCACGTCGCAAAGCCTGGGCAGCCAATGAATCAAGAACAAATATATTTGGGCCTCCCCAAACATGTCGTGATCCATACAACGAAACTCGGGCCAGTTTTGCAGCTACAACAGAGTCTGTAAAAAACCATTTTCCCTGTTCAAACTTAAGGTGGGCAAGGATATCATCAACATCCTGTTGGCAGAGAATACCAGCCAAAAGCCCTTCTTGGATATTGTATTCAATACGATCAGCACATAAATCAGGCAGATCTTGATCGAGCGCAACATGAACATCACCATTTGGAACAATATCATCCAGTTCCATGCCATGCTTAGCCAAAATTTTTCCGATTCCCTGCTTTTCAAGGTATTCAGCATGAATATCATCTTGATATGATTTTTTACAATCTGCTTGTTTAATGAGATAGTCTCCAACATGCGAGAATACCGTATGAGAGGCGTCATGCAACAATCCCGCAACCTGCTCTTCAAGGCTTGCACCATAGCGGCGTAAAAGAGCCCAAACACCTACACAATGGTTATAACGCGTGTAACTCTTTCCATAACCATCAACCAAAGACCTAGATCCATACTGATGCACCTTTTTAATACGCTCCATAGTAGGGCATTCAAGCAACTCAATAAGTACTGGCTCCGTTACCACAACCTGCCCATAGGGTGTTTGCACAGTCTTTGCCTGGCTAAAAAACCCTTCATAAGACTTTGTGACTACCATATAAGCCCCCAAGCCTACCCCTACACAAATCAGGAGAGATCCTAAACGATACCATTTTTTTTCGCACATAACCGCTCCTTGTCAATCTTGAAAGATGAAAAAACCTAAAAAATTGTGTAAACTAAACCAAAAACCGTTTTTAATTTCAATGTAAAGCAATACCATGAATGAACTATTATTCTTTTTACACATTTTTATTATTGCACTCTGTTGCCTTGGAACTTTAAAACTAGGCAAGGAGGCTTTAATTAGTTTCATTTGCATGCAAGGCATTTTATCAAATTTGTTGGTCACAAAGCAAATTACTCTTTTAGGATTTGATGTTACCTGCAGCGATGTCTTTGCTGTTGGAGTCATAATGAGCCTGAATATACTTCAAGAATATTACGGCAAGCAGATTACGCAAAAGGTTATTTGGATTAATTTCTCAATGCTTTTGATCTATCTGAGTATGACTCAAATTCACCTCTGGTATACTCCTAATACCTTTGACACGATGCATCCTCACTTTGTAGAAATTTTTTCACTCATGCCACGACTCACGCTCAGCTCAATAGGAGTTTATTTTTTCGTTCAGAACCTTGATGTAGTCGTTTTTGGGCTTCTTAAAAAACTTTTTAAGAACAAGCATTTTACACTTCGCAGTATTATTGCTCTTATTTTATCACAACTGGTCGACACGACGCTCTTTAGCGTTATTGCTCTGTACGGCGTCGTTGAATCAATCAGTCATATTATCGTGGTCAGCTTTGTTATCAAACTCATGGTCATTCTTTTGACCGCTCCTTTCATTGCCCTGACTAAAAAATATATTTCCCCTTCAGACCAAAGATCAGAACTATGTCCTACTTCTCATTTAAAGTAATTCACACATCAAAAAAATCTCGTGCTCGTGTTGGAAAAATTTACACACCACATGGCGTCATTGATACTCCTAACTTTGTTGCAGTTGGAACCAATGGCGCACTCAAAGCACTTGATAGCAAAACAGCTGAGCTTGCCGGCCTCCAGCTGATGTTTGCAAATACTTATCATCTGATGCTTCAACCGGGAGCTGATGCCATTGCACAAGCAGGCGGAATTCATACCTTCATGAATCGCACACAACCAATTATCACCGACTCTGGTGGATTCCAAGTTTTTAGCCTTGCCTACGGCGGAGTTTCTGATGAAATCAAAAGCAAGGGAACAAAGCAACACAGCAACAGCGTTCTTAAAATTAACGAGGAGGGAGTACTATTCCGCTCCTACCGTGATGGTGCAAAAATTCTACTCACCGCAGAGCGATCAATTCAAGAACAAAAGAAAATTGGTGCTGATATCATTGTCTGCTTTGATGAATTGCCGCCTTACCACGTTTCACCTGAAAGCTTAAAACGTTCATTTGACCGAACACACCGCTGGGAAAAACGATCACTTGATGAGCATCTTAAAAATAAAAATAACCAGGCTCTGTACGCGGTGGTTCATGGAGGCCTTGACCTAGAATTGCGTAAAAAGAGCTGCAAAATTTTGACTGCGCTGCCTTATGATGGCTTTGCGCTTGGAGGAAGTGTAGGAAAAAATCGTGAAGAAATGATTACCATGCTCACGCACATTATGCCCCATCTCCCCGAAGATAAACCAAATCACTTACTTGGCATTGGTGATATTCCATCACTAGATGCAGCTGTTCCACTAGGCATTGATACCTTTGACAGCGCACACCCAACCAAAGCCGCACGCCATGGCCTTCTATTTACCAAAAATGGACGGTTACGCGCAATACAAGGTGGGAATGCCACAGCATTCCGTCCTATAGAAGACGGCTGTACCTGCTATACCTGCCAGCACTATACGCTTGCCTATTTATGCCACTTATTCAAAGCAAATGAACTGACCGCATTTACACTTGCAACCATTCACAATATTCACTTTATGGTGAACCTCATGGCTGATTATCGTGAAAAAATTTTGCGTGATGAGGTTTAGGAATATTTTTTGATACATCAAGAAGCGGATACTTCGCAAACCCGACGAGCTGGCATTCCGGCTGTGGAACAATGCCAAACTGTTCATAAACTCGACGCTGCATTTCACGCACAAGTTCAATAACATCATTACTGGTTGCACCTTCAAGCGTCACAATCATATTTGCATGTTGATGCGAAACAACCGCATTGCCAAACCGCAGAGCACCCTTTACACCAATCTTATCCAGATAATACGCAACAAACGGAATCTTTTTGTCATTGATTAAAAATGGAATTTCATCAAGATGAAAATTTCTAAAAAAGCTGCCACAGGTTCGTGCTGTTGGATAACGCGCAACACGGTGGCGTATCATCTCAACGCTTCGCCCGCGAGCAAACGCAGCCTCTAGTGGGCTCACCGGTTTGAGCTTAAACGTTGCATCAACTAGATAAAATTTTCCCGCTTGCAGAGTTGAAGTGTTATAACCAAAACTAAACCATGCAGGGTCAACTGCAAGAATTTGACCGCTTTGTACTTCGATAACACGTGCAGAAGCTAAAAAATTACTTAACAAAAATTCAAAGTAATGAATATTGATGTACATTGAGCCACCAACAGTGCCGGGAATTCCGCTAAATTCTTCAAGTCCTACAAGATTGTTATCTAAGCAAGCCTTAATTAAATCGGGCATGCCAACACCAGCACCAGCAGTTACTAAACCGTTTGAATAGTCTATGCTCACCTGTTCGAGCTTGGGGGCAATGACCAAGCCATCAAAGCCCTCATCGCTCATTAAGATGTTGGCTCCATGACCAAGAACAAAGATTGAAAGTTTATGCTCTCGTGCAAAAGCGAGTGCTTGTGTAAATTCATGTACATCATGCGGCTGGCAAAAAAACCGAGCCGCTCCTCCAGTTTTAAACCAATTTTTATCAGCTAGTGAAACGTTTTCTTCAATATTCATATTTTTCTCAAAAATATCTATTCAAATCCCCTATAACTCATCTGGCTGCAAGTATAAGCATGACTGAGAACAAAGCAAACAGTGTTCTGAAAAAAACCCCTTGGCTCTTCATACCCTAAACCCCTCATAAAACCAAACAAAACCAATCTTTATTTTCTATTTATTGCTTATTAAATTTACAAACTGATAATTTTAATAAGCAGAGAAATGGAAACAACATAACCTTGGGGGGATTATGAATATTTTGCACAAGAAATCTATTTTCTTAGCAATTAAACTTATTACAATACTTAGTTATGCAACATGCAATACTTCAGCTCAATCAGCTCAATCAGCAGGAAATAAACTTAACTGGATGGAAGTATCTCAGGGAAAATTTGCAACGCAAATTATGTTTGATTTTTCTCAACCAATATTTTTCAATAAGAAGCTCAACAAAGAAAAGTTTCGACTCAAATTAACGTTTCCAGGAATGGGCCTTGAACAATTCAAACAATCAGAAGTTGTTGGACAGCTCAATAAGCTTAAAAAACAAGGACTTGTTTCAAATGTTTGGCTCCATGAAAAAGATGCTCAAATAACAAGCGTTGTTCTTGCAATCGACTTTGCACAAACAGTTCAAAGCCACGGTAAAAACAGACACAATAAAGGGGTTACTCCTGAAAAAAACAGGCTTTTAATCAAGTGGGCAACACTTGAAAGTCCTAATCGACTCATTATTGATATTTTCACCAAGCAGACACTTGATGAACTTGAAAAACACGACAACATGATGCTCCAAGCGCGAAATAATGTCATTATGAGCGACACAACACAAGAAATTTATTTACCCAATAAATCAAAACAACAGAAAAATCTGCGTATCGTTATTGACCCTGGACATGGCGGAAGTCAACCGGGCGCTCGTGCATTTGGACTTCAAGAAAAAGATCTTGCTCTTGATATCGCCCAACGAGTAAAAAAACAGCTCAATCAAGCAGGATTCAACACCGTACTAACCCGAAATGTCGATAAAACCATGAGCTTACTCGAACGCTCTGAACTCGCAGTTCAATTAAAAGCGGATCTATTTGTCTCAATTCACGTTAATGCAACAGGAAAAAAAGACCCACACGAAAATGGCGTCGAAACATTTTATCTTAATAATAAATATGTTAGTCAACCGGCAAATAAAAGCGGCTTTATTCTGATGAATTTAAAAAATCAAGAACGTTTACCAGAAATTGTAAATAATACTTTGCAAAAAAATGCTCACGCTTCACGCTCTCTTGCAACAGAAATTCAAAATAATTTAGTTAATGCCTTACACAAACACAAGCACGCGGTCACCAATCGCGGAATTAAAACCGATGGATTTCGAGTTCTTTTGCGAAGCGCTGTTCCAGCTGCACTTGTTGAAGTTGGATTTTTAACAAATAAAAAAGAGGCTGCACACCTTGCACAAGAACAATATCGATCAGTTATTGCACAAGGTATCTACCAAGGTATTGAAAAATTTGTACAGATAAATCACTAAGTCTCCACACACACTCTCAAGCTCACCGGGAAGACAACCTTCCTGGTGAGCTTTTTTTATAAGAAATAACACACTATAAACTTTTGTCCTGAACACCAAATAATTCAAGTTCAATCTGAAATAAAAAGTAATTTTATTTTATTAAAAAACGCCTATAGAGGCCATGTTTGAGAAGAAAATATTTGATATACAAACTATTAGAACCTCTTCTAATCAAGCAAAGCATCAGTATCTTCAAACATTACTAAACGCTTTTATGCTCAGCAAAGAACTCTTAATATGCTCATTTATATGAATTTAGGCAATTTTTGCGTATACTGTGGTTTGTAAGGTTAAACAGACGTTTTTGATACATCAACCCATTACCCTCTATCAAAACATTATCAACACCGTGGAAGACCAAGGGAAAGGATTTTCATGAATAACAACAACATTTCGCTGTCACTTGAGCTTATTTGCCTCATGAGTTGGCTTTTAAAAAATGAAAAGCAAGGACTCAACACGCTCATTAAACACGCAGTGCAACATGGTTTTTCTGAAGAACTAGAAAAAGTGGAAAGCCTTGACCATTCAAAGGTCTCTGAAAAGCTTTATACTACTATCCTTGATTTTCTCGTCTTACTTGAACAAATTTTGATGAAAAATCTTGAAACGATTAGTCTGGATACCACAACAAAAGATGCTATCCTACCGGCACTTGAACAGATGGATCTTGATAGCCTTGATGATCGAACGATTTGGTTAAGCATGCAGCAAACAAAAGAAAAAATGCATAAACACCATAACCATCATCACAAACACAAACATAAACATCACAACCATGTTGAGGAAAAACCAACGAAGCAAGCTTCTAACGATCAAGCAAAAAAAATATTGTTTGAGCAGCTCATTAAAAACTGGAAGCCGACCAAAAATGAACCGCTTCACTAATTTTTTTAATTTATTATCGTAAAAAACTAAGGGCTCATACGCAATGTATGAGCCCTCTTCTCGTTCATGAAAAGATTATGCTCAACTTACTGAGATGACATTTGAGTCAACAGATCAACAACCTGCGTATTCCCTTTACTCTTAGCATAATCAATCGCAGACATGCCTTGACTGTCTTGAGCTTTAATAATTTGAACTTGAAAGTCTTTACCTACTTGCATAGCTTGACCAGTAATACGCCCAACCATCATAGCAACAGTTGAGGGTTCGTTAACATTTACAGCAGCTTGCAAGAGAGTCTTTCCATTTTGTACTGCAGTCAACATAGTTTGAACACTTGCAGCATCAGTATATTTTTTGACCAATGATGACATCCCCATGTAATCACCAGCAGCTATTTTTTGAAAGGCGGTATTAATATCATCTTGTAACGTTGAAGCCGACGCTGGAGTTGGTGCTGGGGTTAAAGCCGCTATGCTTGAAAAAATAGACACCAATTGCGTATTCCCATTACTTGTTGCATAATCAACGGGTGTTTTACCTTCCACATCTTTTGCAAGAATTCTCTCAGCTTGAAATGCAATATTTACCTCTGAAGCTTTATTAACAATAAGTATTCCCATCTTCAGTGCGGTATTGAGATCCGTAAGAGCTGAAGCCTTATGCAGGAGCGTCTGACCTGTTGCTACCAAACTGATTTCTACGGCAGTAAGCATAGTTTTAATACTCGAAGTATCACTATACTTTTTAAGTAAAGCTTTTAACCCATTGTAATCACCAGCACGTACTGCTACAAATGCAGCATTAATATCACTTTGTAACGTTGAAGCCGGCGCTGGTGCTGGAGTTGATGAAGCCGATGTTGATGTTGTTGATGGAGCTGTTGTTCCAGTTGACATCGCTCCAGTTGATCCAGTTGATGTTGATCCCATAGCTCCAGATGTCGATGCAGTTGATGACTGCACAATTGCCACTAAGTTATTAAAGATAGTCAGCAAATTTTGATTATTCCTACCTTTTGCATAGTCAATTGGTGTTTTATTTTTGTTATCTTTTACCGAAATTATCTGCTTTTGAAACTGAGGGCTCACATCCAGCCCACGGTTAGCAATCAGTATTCCCATTTTCAAGGCAGTCGCGGTATCGGCAAGATTTGCTACGGCATGAAGCAAAGTCTGGCCATTTCCTTTTGCTGTCAATATAGTTTTAATACTTGTAGCATCCGAATATTTATTGAGTATAGTCGACATACCCTTATAATCATTAGAAGCTACTTTTTGAAAAACAGTTTTAACATCGGCCTGTAAAGAGGATTTCGTTGATGATTTTGGTGCTGCTTGCAAGCTAGAGTTTAAAAAAGCTCCTACAAAGCTCACAATTAAAAGTATTTTATTCATAAACTATCCCTTCTTTACTCATCAATAGAATGATTATTGAAATACTGCGCACAGAACGCGTATTATTAATAAGCCTATCAATAATCAATTCAAATAGTCAATAAATAAATTGCTGCGTGAAAATATCTCAATAAACCGACTTCGCCTGGTTAATCGGCGCATGAACCGAGCCGAATAAATGAAAATGGCAACTGATCTGCTTGTACCATATTACACAATACCTCCTTATTCAATGGCTTACGAAGTTGCTTAACCTGCAACTTGATCGTAGGTTTGAATTTCAATGGATTTATATTCCATGAATCAGGTTCTTCGGTACTGGTTATATAATAAAGTTCATTAAAAGATATCAATAATTGCTTCGATTTATCAGGTAAAAAATCTTTTTGTTTGCAAAACCTACGATCAAATGTAACAGTTCCAACTTTTTGATTATCTTCATAGACGGTCCACTGAGTTATACTTTGAGGAATTGAGCGCTTAGCCCCCCGCTTGGTTCTACAAGTAAACGATCCTTTCTCAGAATAACCAGAACGCTTCATAACAATCGATTTATCGTTAAACGTAAACCGCAAATAATCACCTATGCCTGGATTTTTTGAGGAACGTTTTACAAGCCACCCCCAGTGCTCAGCATAGTAAGCTGGTTGGGTAGGAAGTATTGGATCAACAATACGAATATTATAAATGCCCTGTTTAATAAGCTGATAAATATCGCACCCACCGGCAATATAGACAATTGTTTTGCCATCATCACAGGCTTTTTTGAGTCTTTGCAAACAAGAGGCATGCCACTCTTTCCAGCCATTACCAGCCAACTGCTTCCAAATAACCGAGTAAAGTAAACGTGCAAGCGGATGATAGCAAGAACTCTCTAATCGCTTTTTAAATGACAAAAAGGTCTTAGGTGAAAAGCAATATTCAAAAAAATTGTTGGCAACGCTAAAAAGATGCTCTCGTTCATCATGCTTTTCAGGATGAGCAAATAAGAGGTGCATAAATGCGTTATACTTGTTTATAACCGGATTATGTGAAGCTTTTTTTTCAATGCTATTATAAATTTTTGATGAAAATTTGTGATCACACAGGTAATCAAGAAATGCACCGATATCGTTTTGAAGCATTGGATAAAGAGCTTTAAAATGCTCAAGCAGCAACTCCTCATTCTCAAGAACTGGCTTACCATCTAAAAGAGCATCAAAGTAAAAGCTTAATGCTGCCAAACCCTTTGGATATCGCAAAAAGCAACTTTTTAGAGCTTCGCTCGATTGCCGTTTACTCATTTCCTGCACATTAACATCTGAAAAAATACGCTGTCGATATTCACCTTCTCCATCAATCCAAGAAGAGAATACATCAGTATCATCTCGAGTTATTTTGCTGTTTAAAACAAAAAAGCTTGAAATAACCGAAAAAAATATAAATAAAGATCTAGCAACCATAACTCCTCCCCTTTAGCTGAGCATGATTAGTCTGCCATAGGATGGAATCTCGATTCAAGAAATCAAGAGAAGCTGAATAAATTTAAAGCTTAAAGTCCATAACTTTAAGTCCTTGCACAAGCTCAAATAACGGAATACCCATGGCTCCAGAATATGAGCCTGAGAAATTTTTAAGAAACGATTGCCCGGGCCCTTCTACAACACAAGCACCGCAGGCATAGAGCGCGATCGGGCTTTTTTCAAAATAAAAATCAAAACGATCAGCGTCAACACAAAATTCAGCTAATGAAGATGAAGTCCAATGATGAAACTGCTCCGCACTCCAACCTTCTGCCGTTTTAACCATACGCTCTAAGCAGCACCCCGTCATAATTTCAATAGGCTCTTGAGCTATAAGCTCAAGCATCTGTACCGCATGCGCTTTGTCACGCGGTTTGCCCAAAATTTGCAAGCTCTTTGTTGTTCTAATGAGCGTGTCTGCGGTAAGCACAAAAATATAATCGGTTTGGACAGATTCGGGATTTGGTAACTTAAGATGGCGCAATTTATCCGAGGCTATTGCAAGTACATGAGCTGAAAAATCATGTGGGTTTTCAATACCACACTCGCTACTTCCATGATCAAGAACTTTGAACTGAATGCCGGTCTGAGTAAGGAGCTGCTGACGAGAGGCCGACTGGGAGCCAAGATAAAGTACATCATGCATCATGAACTCTTTTCCCATGCACCGGTAAAATGTTGTTTTACTTTGCCATCAAGTTGTAACTCAAACAATCTATTTTGAAGCTCTACAATATCAAACCCGGTGCGCATGATTAAATCATCAAGAGTACTTGCTGTCGTTAAGGCACGCAAAATTGGATCACTTTCTTCAATGCCCAGCTGTTGACCTGTAAGCCCTTGAGCTTTTGTAGCTTGAACAAGTGACAAATCATCTTTAGGTGATACATGATCTTTGCGTGCAGCAGTAAATGTGGTATGACTGACTGATTCATTAAACTCTTCAAGAATATCATTCACACTTGCAACAAGCTTTGCTCCCTGCTTAATCAGCTCATGACATCCAATACTTAATTCATGATCAATCAACCCCGGTACGGCAAAGACCTGTCTGCCATTTTCAAGAGCAAATTGAGCTGTAATTAATGCTCCGCTCTTTACTCCGGCTTGAACAACGACACATCCATGACTAAGCCCTGCAATGATACGGTTTCGTGCAGGGAAATTTCCTTTTTCAGGAGGAGCATTAAGTGGGAATGCTGAAATAACTGAGCCACCCCACTCACTAATATGCTTGAAAAGTGAAATGTTTGCATCCGGATAGGGCTTAAGTAAACCAGAGCCAAGAACCGCAATAGTTTTTCCTGAACAACTCAAGGTTGCAGCATGAGCCATAGCATCTGCACCAAGCGCACCACCACTGACAATCTGCCAGTCTTGGGCAACAAGAGCCGGAACCAATTGATTAATAACCTCTTGCGCGTAGGTTGTAGCTGTTCGCGCACCAACAATTGAAATACGTTTTGCGGTATGTTCAAGCGGTGCACCCTTGCAGTACAAAACAAGCGGAGGAAGATAAATTTGCTGCAAAATTTCTGGATAAGACTCATCAAAAATTGTGATCAATTGAATGTTGTGTTTTTCAAGCAGTGCACATTCTGCTTCTAGGCTGGTTTGATCTGCAAGTCCTGCAACAATTTGTCGCGCAATTCGTTCTGTAAATCCAGCCCGTCTTATCAAATCATGTACCGAATAGAAATAAACTTGTTCAAGATCTAGTTCATTTTGATGCTTAATTAATTCAATAAAGTCGGCATCAAGCATATCGGGATAGCGCTCGCTAAACAGATACTTAATGAGCTTTAACGCTCCGGCAGGGCCGACTCCATCGATCAAAGATATGTGCAATAAGATTTTCTTATTACGTTGCATATAAAAATCCAAGCTCAAATTTACTCTTCGTCTTCAGACTCTTGCTCATCTTCAAGCAACTCTTCATCGTGCAAATCATCTTCATCTTCTTCCTCAAGCGCTTCAAGATCATCTTGATCTTCATCGCCTTCGTCATCAAATAAAGCTTCTTGCTGGTTGCTTTCTTGCAACGATTGAATTGATTGTGCTTGTTCAAGGGCTGTATCAGCATCGCTATTTTGATCGCTCTCAGATTCTTCAAACGCAACAACCGCTGCCAAGGTTTGGGTTGCATCAAGACGTACAAGACGTACACCTTTTGCTTGTCTACCCATGGTGCGAATTTCTTGCGGAGAAAGCCTGATAATTTTACCGTTAACATCAATCAGGAGAACATGTGATGCGTCATTAACACAGGCCAAGCCTATTACAAAGCCATTACGTGTATCTGTTGGAATAGTGCGAACACCAAGTCCTCCACGGTGAGCAACACGGAAGTCTACAATTTTCACGCGCTTACCAAAGCCGCGTGCTGTCGCAAACAACAAGTCACTCGTTGAATCGGAAATAACTTCCATACCAACAACTTCGTCACCTGAACGCAACATGATACCACGCACGCCGGCGGCCTGACGCCCCATTGCACGAACTTCAGATTCTTTAAAGTGAATGCCTCGGCCTTTTTTGGTTGCAATAACAATTGAGTCATTACCACCACTCATGGCACAGAATGAAAGTTCATCACCTTCATGCAAGTTTACCGCACGAATACCGGTACTACGAATTTTAGCAAAGCTTTCAGCTTCAGTTTTTTTAATCACACCAAGCTTAGTAACCATAACAAGGAACTTATTTTCCATATCACGGGTGCAGAGCAGTTTAACCACACGCTCGCCTTGCGCAAGTTCAAGCAAGTTAACAATTGCTCGACCTTTTGCAATACGTGAGCCCTCTGGAACCTGGAATACGGAGAGACTATAAATTCTTCCCAAGTTGGTAAAGAAGAGTAATTCATCGTGATTCTTTGCAACAAAGAGATCTTGAATAACGTCATCCGATTCTTCAAGGTCTGCAATCCCCTTTTTACCTTTTCCGCCTCTATGCTGAACAGCATAAGTGTCAAGGCCAACGCGTTTGATGTATCCCTTTCGCGTCAAGGTAACAACAACTTCTTCGTCAGGAATTAAGTCTGCTTCGCTCAAGCTGTCGATAGCACCTTCGATACGTGTTTTACGAGGATCGGCATAGTTTGTTTTGATGTAAACAAGCTCTTCCATGATCTCTTTTTTGAGCTCGTTTTCATCGCTCAAAATCAGCTCAAGCTGGAAAATAATTTTTTTAAGTTCTTCAATTTCAGCATACAATTTGTCACGCTCAAGACCGGTCAGACGCTGCAAGCGCATTTCCAAGATCGCCTTGGCTTGCTTTTCGCTCAAATTAAATTGAGCATTTAAAAGCTCTATCGCCTGATCAGGCGATGATGATTTTTTAATGAGCGGTATCACTTCATCAATATGAGAAACAGCGATAATCAAGCCATCAACAATATGCGCACGCGCTTTGTTTCGAGCAAGATCATATTCTGTTCGGCGAGTTATAATTTCTTTTCGGTGAACTAAGAAATGTTCAAGTGTTTCACGCAATGAAAAAAGCATTGGGCGGTTTTGATACAACGCAAGCATAATAATTGACATGCTCGATTGCAAAGAAGTGTGCTTGTAAAGTTGATTCAAAACAACATGAGGATCATCACCACGTCGAATTTCAATAACTACACGAATGCCGTTACGATCAGATTCATCACGAATGTCTGATATGCCTTCAATAACTTTATTCTTAACCAAATCAGCTATTTTGGTAATCAAGTCAGCTTTACAAACTTGGTAAGGAAGCTCAGAAACAATCAACGCGTTACGTTTCTTGTCCTGTTCAACTTCAACAATACCACGCATAATCAATTGACCATGACCAGTTCTATATGCTTTGACAATTCCGGAGCGGCCACAAATGACACCACCGGTTGGAAAGTCAGGAGCTGGAATAATTTCGAACAAGCGATCGTCAGAAAGGTTTGGATTATTCAAAAGCTCGATACACGCATCAATAACTTCACCCAAATTGTGTGGAGGAACCGATGTCGCCATACCAACCGCAATACCGGTTGAACCGTTAATCAGAAGGTTTGGAACTTTGCTTGGAAGCAATGTTGGTTCCATACGCGATTCATCAAAGTTTGGTACAAAGAAAACCGTATCTTTTTCGATATCGGCAAGTAATTCGCGTGCAATTTTATGCATACGAACTTCGGTGTATCGCATTGCTGCTGCGTTATCGCCGTCAATCGAACCCCAGTTACCTTGTCCATCAAGCAACGGATAGCGCTTAGAAAAATTTTGTACCATACCAACCATAGATTGGTAAATTGCAGAGTCACCATGTGGATGATAATTACCAATCACCTCACCCACAACGGTTGCAGATTTTCGAGGAGCTTTTTCATGATAGTAGCCTAGTTTATGCATCGCATACAAAATACGTCGATGTACCGGCTTAAGACCATCACGCACATCAGGAAGTGCTCGACTGACAATAACCGACATCGCATAATCAAGAAAGGATGTTTTTAATTCTTTTTCAATAGAAAGATTCACAACTCCTGGAACCTTGCTCCCCTCTTGGGCATCTTTGAATTCGGGCATTGACTATTCCTTTCCTGAACAAGCACTTAATTGTGTTACTATCTGAATATAATTATTTGTGTGAACAATCTGCGCTTCTAGGATACTCATTTTTGTACCACATAGCAAGCTGAATGCTTGTTCTAGCAGCGAGATTGGCTCACGAAATACTACTTTTATCATGGTTTAATTTTATACAAAAACAGTAATTGTTTATAAAAAACTACTGTTCATCAAATAAATCAAAATTTGGACCAACAGCACGGTAAAAATTCCAGCCATGCCATCATCCAGCATCACCCCCCAGCTTCCTGGCAATTGCTCTAAATGATTGATTGGAAAAATTTTTTTTATATCAAAAAAACGAAATAATACAAAAGCAAGGGCATACCAGCCAAGCTCCTTGGGAACACCCAAGACTGCAATGGCCATACCAAAATATTCATCAATGACAATCCACGATGGATCTTGAGTTTGCGCATCCTGTTGAACTCGATCAACCGTTAATAATCCTACGCTTAAAAGTGCTGCAACTATTGCCAGCTGAACTAAGCATGATACATCTGGTAGTAAAAATAAAAAAACCACTGCAACTAAACTCGCCCAAGTCCCTGGCATCCAAGGCAAATAACCAACTCCAAAGCCGGTTGTTACCAGATAACTTATTGGCGATTTATTTCCGAACATAATCAAGTCCTGAATAGAGTGTCAATGCTGCAACTAAATACAAACAAGTTTGCGCAAGAGTAAGCGAAACATCGTACCACGCTGCAGGTGCTTGCAGCCACTGAGCAATAAGACATATGAAAAAGAAATAGATTGAAACAAATTGAGCGGTTGTTTTTACCTTTGCAAGCATACTCGTTTTAAGCATGCCGCCATGAGCAATTTTTTGTAGACGTAACAGCGTTACAAAAACATCCCGAATCAGAATAATTAAAACCACCCACCATGAAACAAGATTAAGCACTGCAAATGCGGTAATAGTAGCACCAATCAATATTTTGTCGGCAATAGGATCCAAAAACGCACCCCAGAAGGTATAGGCATCGTAACGACGCGCATAGTAGCCATCGAAGGTATCGGTCAATGCTGCAATAGTAAAGATAACTAAGGCAAGAACAAGAGACCACTCACCTTGAAACAAGGTCACCAAAAAGAGTGGTGTAAGGATGATGCGTAGCACCGAAAGAACGTTAGGCAAGACCGATAACCGATTCACAAGCAAAGCTCCGAGCAAATTTATAAACATAAGCAAAGTGCCGTTCACACCAACAACTGTTGTGCTGCGAACGGCACTTTAAAATTTGCTTTAAGTATATCCTATTTTTGATAACAAAAACAGCTCAATCACTATTTAAAACTCAAAGTTTGAATCAAAAATTCATAGCCTGAGTCAGATACTCAACAGTAAGCTTCTTAGCCTTGTAGTTAAAGGAAAGACCAACCAAAAGAATCGGCTTGCTTTCATGCTGATATTTTTCGTAGTAACGTTTCTCAAGAATCTGATCCATCGCTTCCTGTGCCGGCTTATTAAATTTGAATTCAAATACAAAGATCCGATCGTTGGTTCGAACAACCAAGTCGGCACGTCCCGTGTCCGTACATACTTCAGATTGAACATCGCTACCCAAAATCCAGAGCGCTGTTTGAAAGATAGAATGATAATATCCTTCTTGTTCAATATGAAGTTGATAAGGAACATTTGCAAGCAAGATTTTAAATGCATTTGCCAGCGGCTCAATATCCCCTGCTTTTAATCCAACGCGAAGTTGCGCTATTACTGGAGCAACCCTCGTTTCGCTCATGTCGCACTTAGCACTAAGCAAGTAGGATTCCATTGAATTTTTCAATTCAAGATTTGGGTATGCAAGTTCAACCAGTTTATTTTCTTCATCGTAAGACTTGATTGTCAAATATCCTGCTTGATATAAAAGGGCATCGAAGGGTATTCTTTCAAGGTTAAATGAACCAAACATTGATGGATCAACTTTTATCGAAGTAAAACAATCAATCCAACTGGTATCATGAATACCGCTTCTCATTGCTTTAACCAAATAGGTTGGCGTTCCAGTCTCGAACCAATAATTTGAAAAACGTCGTCGGTCTAGAAATTTCATAACAGAAACAGGGCTGTAAATTTTTTGAATTGTTTTCTTTTCATAAGCACTCATCTCAAATTCAGTTTCCAGTGTAAACCTGTATCCATCATACCACTGGGAAATTTGATTCATCAACTCTTCATGCGTATACCCCATGCTCTTTGCAGTCCAATCAAGATACTCCGTAAAGTAGCGCTCAATTTCCTGCTTGGTATACCCAACAAGTTCAGCAGCCTTGGGGTGTTGCGATAAATCATCTAGATTGTTAAACCCAGAGAAAAGCGCTGTTTGTGAAAACTTGCTGACACCAGTTACAAACATAAAATGAATATACTGATCGTTACCCTTGATGCTTGAGTAAAATTTTTGCAACACATCACGAATTGCATGCGCTACTGGCATGTTCTCGATGTGATCCAATATTGGTTTGTCATACTCGTCAACTAAAAAAACAATTTTATTATTGCGCGCAAGCTTTGGAAAAAGTACAGCAATAAAATTACTTGGTTCTGTCAGGTAGTCGAAATTATCTTCTATTCCATATTCCTGAGCAATCAGCTTTAATTGAAGACATAAAGAAAATTTTAATTGATCAGGATTTTCGTAAGCAAGTGTACCAAAATCAAGCTTAACAATTGGATACTCTTTCCAGTCGTAGTCAGTTTTACTTATTGCAAGGTTTTCAAATAACTCTTTTTTGCCTCTAAAAATAGACTCGAGTGTTGAAACTACCAGTGATTTTCCAAAGCGACGAGGACGCGAGAAAAAGCAAGTTTTACTTTGTTTAATCAACCTATGAATGATTTCTGTTTTATCGATATAAATACAATCACCTTCAATCAATTGACTAAATGTCTGGATATTTAATGATAGATTTCTCACGCACTCACTCCTCAGGATTACCAGCCTTTCAACAAACGCTCACCAGTTTACCATAACTTCGACTCAAACAAAAAACTCCCAATCTAGGCTCATCAAGTTCGTGTTAAAAATAACGAGAACCCAGGATATACTCCCAGGTTCTCATGTAAATTTAGAGGTGCGGCTGAGTTTTAAGCTTTAAAACTCAAAGTTTAAATCAAGGTTAAATGCAAGCTCTTTTGGATAGTTTCTTCCAGCAACCGCATATGATCCTGCAAATCCGGTACGGAATGAATCACTAAATTGATAGCTGTACTGCGCGCCCAAAATGTGTCCAACTGACCATGTTGCATAGTTCAAATTTGAACCATCAAATTGCTCACCGTTACGTTGTGAACCCAAGTAGTCGCGCCCTTTTACTTTCAAATCGTAGTGGATATCAAATGCTCCACCTTTACCAAAAATTCCGGTAAAAGCATTACCAAGTCTAATCAATAACTCAGGACCTTGATGAATTTTAATTTTGGTTACGCTGTTTCCAAAACGTTTAATCGTTGAATCAGGCTCGGTAAACAAACCGTTAGGATCTGCTAAGAATCGCAAATTTTTGCCTAATACAAACTCTCTTGGTAAGGCTGTTCCATTGCCTGTTTTTGAAAGCTTTTGAGCAATACGGCGCGTTACGCGTGATGCAAATGAATAGCCTGCTTTGCTATGAATGTATGGGTTAAACCAGCAGCTTTTTTCCCACAACATTGAAAAGAAACCACTCAGTTGAACAAATCCACCATTACCTAAGTCATGTGCCCACAATTTATCTGTATCACCTTCGCGAGCCGATGGAAGAACAAGGTGTGCACCAAGAATAAAGCGATCAATATGACGAGAATGAATATTAAAATTCATGTATCCATTGATATCACCCAAACCAACTTGTGTTGATGTGCGATCGTTGAAACTAGAATTTTTCTCTAGAAGAATTTGAGTCACCAAGTCTTGAAGCGTTTTACCAGCGCCAATAATATTAGCTGCAGTTGGAGTTGATGCTAAACGAATACGATGGGTCTTTCCTACAACGGGAATATGTATACCAACAGACAAATCATTATGGCAATAGTGGCGAGCAACATTCAATGCTACGCCAAAACGACTTTCCCACGCATCAAAGTTAAGTAGTTGCGGTGCAACAGCTGCATAATTGGCAACTTCGTGACTAGGAGAATCAGGAGTAATAATAGCTGGTCCAGCAGCACCATCTTGTATTTTAGCAGTTTCAGCAAGCTTGCTCACGAGTAAAATATCGCGAACCGCAATTTTATCGGTACCAAAAAGTAATACCGAATAATCCTTGGTTCGGCCGCTTGATCCATAAGCGCGTGACGCTATGCTGTAATCTGCAAGCAACTGAACAAAGTCACTTTTTTCATAAAACGCTGAATAGTAAGGCCACTGAGGCAAGAGATATCTTTTGCCATGTTTTTTTGCATGATGCGCTTTATGCCCATGACGCTTATGTTTTTTTGGAGTATAGCCCGAGCGTTTGAGCTCATGATTTACATTCTTTTGAATGGTATTTTTCAGCTGTTGATGATCTGCAGAAGAGCGCTCAGAAAGCTGACGCTTAATTTCTGACTTGATTTTTTCCTGCACATAACCGTTATCAACACTCTTACTCGCTCCACAATGCCCAGACAAGCCAAGAGCAAGCACACACGCAATAAGTTTTTCTTTGCGATGCATAAACATCATCTTACTCTCCTTGTTCAATCGACTTAATTTGTCGTTTTACTTCTTTACGAATTTCATCATCGACTCGAGCAAGTTCACTGTTTTGACCAGCGTTAAGCCCATCTGGATTGTCTACTTTTGCTTCGATATCTTTGATTTTATTTTCAGTGTACTGAAGCTTATGCCCTGCTGTTGACAGTTGATCTTCAGCCATTCTAAGTTTTTCTTCAGCTTCTCGAATCTTCGCTTCGGTCATTTTGACATGCTCTTCAAGCCTGTTAATGTCACCGAGTCTGCTTTCTGTTTGGGTCAAACGAGCTTCAAGCGCTTTGAATGTACCTTGAAACTCTTCTGGCAGATTTTGAAAATCTGATGCGGTATCTTTGAGATACATGTGTGCACAAAACCCCAGCGCAGCCGTTGTTGCAAAAAGCCCAATCATGACATTTTTTTGCATGCATGTTGCCAGTAAGTTTCTAGCCTTACATGCTATCTTTTCAAATAAGCTTCTAATATCCATACCAGTCCCACCTCTTAAACTGTTACTCTTTTTGACTTCTTTTTTCATATTAAATAACCCTTTTGCATTGCTGCAAGAGAATATTCAATTTACTTTTCAAGATCAGCTTCTTCAGCAATCACACGTGATACCGTTCTATTGCCAGCTTGATCGATCGTAAACAAGTTGCCGTTGCCATTAAAGCCTACAACTAAACCGGCTGCAGCATCGTCGTTGGTAATAAAATCGTTTACATCAAGTTGAACGATAAACATCTTTGATTGAATCGATCCTTCGCCACCCAGCAGCTCAAGTCCTTGATTTAAGTCACCACCTCTGAACACGGTGCTAAACGAAAGCGTTGGAACAAGATTCATTAATCGACGAATTATATCTCTGCCGGTAAATGAACCCTTAATCCCAATAAATAAATCCGATTCTTGAACAAGGCCTGCAAACGCATTTCCTTGATTGATCAAAGAACCATTGCTCAAACGAACCGTTACCGAGTCGTTTCTGGCGGCAAATTGTGCAATACCAGAGCCATCGGTTTGCAAGATTCCTTTTTTGGTATCAACAAAAGTTTTAACAAAGTCTTTATTGAGTCCAAGAACAAATTGACCACCGTTTTCAAAACTTAATGTTCCTTTGCTCACAAAGGCCAACGTGGTTACCACACCTGGAACTTCAAGTCGTTCGTTGAAGAAAGCATTCATTTCAAGCACGCCTTGATTGCCGATATAGACCTTCGCTTCATCATCAACACGCAAGCTAAAGGTTGAGCTTCCAATAATCGACAAGCGAGCATCGCCTTCTCGAATATCATCACCATCAAGATCTTCGTTCAAGTTCCACTCAGCTTCGCGATCAAGGGTAATATCAATGCCATCTGGTGGGAGTGTTGGTTCATCAAGTCGACCAATAATAAGATGTTGACCTGCACGAATATTCAACTGTGCGCCACGGTCAAAGAGCAGTTTGCCGTCACCATCAATAATAACGGTTGACTCACCCTCACCCAAGGTAACTAAAACACTCTCATCAAAAATCATTTTGGTCTTTTCAGGAGTAAGCTTGCCACCTTCAAGTCTCATGGTAAAACCATCACCAAAGACAACTTTTCCGCGGCCAATAAATCGAACGAGCGAATCTTTTGGAATATCAAAGAATGAGGTATGCGCTGCATCAAAGAATAAAACTGGATCTTTACCATTATCCAAGAATTCAAACACAAGCTCTGAAGCCGGTGTCATGACAATCTCACCTTGAATAGTAAAATGCTCTTGAATTTGAATACGGTTGTTCAAGTTACGAACAAAGATCTTATCGTTTGGTTTAAGCGTTGTGTCTTTAAAGCCTTGACGAACTGTTCCATCACCACTGATGTTGTTACCAAGATACAAGTTCAATTGGTTAACAGGATCAACCCCAAAGTCTGAACCAACACCACCGGTATGGATTAAGACATTATTTGAGGCATTTTCAACTTTAACAACCGAGCCACCCTGTTCAAGTTGGAAGGTTGTTGGAAGAACAAATGCACGTTTTGCTATTTTGTGTCTATTAATTTGTTCTTGAACATAGTTCTTAATTGCTTGAAAATGGGCTTGCGCATCATGAGCCAAAGATCGTGTTACATCATGTTCTGCAACCAATTCAGCAAGCTCTCGAGCATATGGACATGTTTGTCTCTTACGACCATGCTTATTCTGTTTTTGTCTTTCACGGTTGCTTGATGCTTTTGGCTTTGCAGGTCTGTTACTTGCTGCAATGTTGTCTTGCATGTTCTCATATTCTCTCATGCGTCTGATATCAAGCGCTGTAATGACATGCGTACGAGGTTGTTTCCTAAAGAGAGGACCTCTGATAAACGACTGGTCAATTGCATTTGGTTGGTCTGAACGAAGGTTCAATCCAGAATCCAGAATCAAGTCTGCCGATGTTTGCTTGATTGGGAAACCATTCAGTTCAACGTTGCGACCACCAATAAACGCGTTGGCATCGGTCACAAAGGAGTTACCATTTTGGTTTGCCACAATTGCCCAGAAGTCATCAAATATAATGCTTGCACGTCCCGCAGCGGAGCTCAAGAACAACAAGTCTGGTCCAAAGGTTACCGATGGATTACCAACAATTGGATCTTGTAAGTGGAAGGTCAGGTGCAACTCACTATCGAAGATATCGCTATACAAGATGAAGCCTGTAAGGGCAAGACCTGTATCGAGCATTCTGAGTGAATTACGGTTTCCTTCAACCACAAAAGTTGCATCGGTATTTTGTCCAAGATTCATTTCAGCGCCACCGCCAAGACCAAGCGCACCGACTACTAAGGTTCCGCCAGCATCAAGTCCTCGTGCAATTGCAATACTTTCAACACCTTCAAGTTCAACTTCTTGCAATAAGAGTGTGTTAAACCCAAGGGTAATGTACTGACCTGCAACAGCGTTTGGAGTCAAGATCAAGCGACGTTTGCCGCCGATACCACGAATCGTCCAAACAAATGGATTATCAACGGTTCCACCAACGGTGAACGCTTCACCGTTAAGCGTTAGATCATCTTCAAGCTCAAAGGTTACATTGTCACCTAGAACAATGGCTGCTCCTGCACCAAGTGAGAAGGTGTTTGCATTGATACGCATTAAGGTAACGTTTTGCAAGGTTACCGTTGCACCAGCAGCAACAATAAACTGTGGCGTGGTTGGGTTGCAGAACTCAATCCATGCACCTTGTCCATCAATCGTTAGGGTATTAACAACGTTAACCACCTTAATTGGATCAACGATACAGTTACAATTCATAAGCACATCGGTTGTTACCGGAGCTTGAACTAATGTGCAGCAATGAAGCTCTGCTTCGAGCTTAACAATTGCATTACTGTTGTTCTTGCAACATTCAAGTAGCGCGTTGCTATTGTTCTTGCAGCATGCAAGGAGCGCATTGCTGTTATTGTTGGTTAAGTACAAGACGGTATTGCTTACGTTATTAAACAGAGATATCAATGCGTTACTATTTTCTCTGCAACAATCAAGGAGTGTATTACTGTTGTTCTTGCAGCAGTTCAGAATCGCATTACTATTGTTGGTTGTTAGATACAGAATCGTATTGCTGCTGTTCTTGCAGCAATTCAGTATTGCATTACTGTTATTCTTGCAACATTCAAGAAGCGCGTTGCTGTTATTGGTTGTCAGATGCAGAATCGTGTTACTGCTGTTTTTACAGCAATTGATTATTGCGTTGCTGTTGTTCGTAATATTCTGAACATTTGTTGTGCAGCACTTTTTCAACGCCAAGATCGCGTTGCTGTTGTTATTCGTCAGATACAGAATTGCATTGCTATTTACTCGACAACAGATCATGTTTGCGCTGTTACCATTAACCAAGTTAATAATCGCATTGCTGTTGTTCGTAATATTTTGAACATTTGTTGTGCAGCATTTCTTCAAATTCAAGATCGCATTACTATTATTGTTGGTGAGATACAAGATTGCATTACTGTTGTAACGGCAACACTCTGTCGAATTAGAGTTGTTAACTAGGTTAATAATTGCGTTGCTATTATTCGTTATATTCTGAGCATTGGTGCTGCAACACTTTTTCAACGCCAAGATCGCGTTGCTATTTTGCATTGGAAGCATCGAGAGGAAGCTTGAGAAGTTGATAATCGCGTTGCTGTTATTTGTAATGTTTTGACCATTTGTTGTGCAGCATTTCTTCAGTGCCAAGATCGCGTTGCTATTATTGTTTGTTAGATACAGAATTGCGTTGCTGTTTACTCGGCAGCAAATCAAGTTTGCACTATTGTTGTTGATCAGGTTGATAATCGCGTTACTATTGTTCGTGATGTTCTGACCATTTGTCGTGCAGCACTTCTTCAGTGCCAAGATCGCATTACTGTTGTTATTAGTCATGTACAAGCTAAAGTTACTTGTGTTCTTATTCAAGTACAACAACGCTTGGCTGTTCACCCGGCAACAGATCGTATTGGAAATAATTGCATTACTGTTATTCGTAATACGTCTGCTCAAGTCTACAATTGAATTAGAAGCATTTTTGCAGCATTTCAAAATCGCATCACTATTATTCTTGAATAATCTCAATTCAGTATTGCTTGTGTTCTTATTCAAGTACAACAACGCTTGGCTGTTCACTCGGCAACAAATCGTATTGGAAATAATTGCATTACTGTTGTTCTTAATATTTTGAACATTTGTTGTGCAACACTTCTTAAGAGCCAAGATTGCATTACTATTCTGCATTGGAAGCATTGTTACAAAACTTGAGAAGTTGATAATCGCATTACTGTTATTCGTAATGTTTTGAGCATTTGTGGTGCAACACTTCTTAAGAGCCAAGATTGCGTTACTATTATTCTTAGTCAGATAAAGAATTGCATTACTGTTATAACGACAACAATCTGTAGAATTAGAATTGTTTACCAAGTTAATAATTGCGTTGCTGTTATTTGTAATGTTTTGAGCATTTGTACTGCAACATTTTTTTAGAGCAAGAATTGCATCACTATTATTCTTAAACAATCTCAGTTCGGTATTACTGGTGTTCTTATTCAGGTACAACAACGCATTACTGTTCACACGACAACAAACTGCGTTAGCGATAATCGCATTACTGTTGTTCGTTATCTTCTTATTCAAATTCAAAATCGCATTTGAGTTATTCTTATTCAAGTACAACAGTGCGTTACTGTTTACTCGACAGCACACTGCATTTGAGATAATTGCATTTGAGTTATTGGTGATCTTCTTGTTCAAGTTCAAAATTGCATCTGAGTTACTCTTGCAGCATTTTAAGATCGCGTCACTGTTATTCTTGAACAATCTCAACTGAGCATTGCTGGTGTTCTTGTTCAAGTAGAGCAACGCGTTACTATTCACACGACAACAAACTGCGTTAGCGATAATCGCATTACTGTTGTTGGTGATCTTCTTGTTTAAGTTCAAGATTGCATTTGAGTTGTTCTTATTTAAGTACAACAGTGCGTTACTGTTTACGCGACAGCACACTGCGTTTGAAATAATTGCATTTGAGTTGTTCGTTATCTTCTTGTTCAAGTTCAAAATTGCATCTGAGTTACTCTTGCAGCATTTTAAGATCGCATCACTGTTATTCTTGAATAATCTCAGCTCAGTGTTGCTCGTATTCTTGTTCAAATACAACAGTGCGTTACTGTTTACGCGACAACAAACTGCGTTAGCGATAATCGCATTACTGTTGTTGGTGATCTTCTTATTTAAGTTCAAGATGGCATTTGAATTATTCTTATTTAAGTAAAGCAATGCGTTACTATTTACTCGGCAGCAGACTGCATTTGAAATAATTGCGTTACTATTATTCGTTATCTTCTTGTTCAAGTTCAAGATTGCATCTGAGTTACTCTTGCAGCATTTTAAGATCGCATCACTGTTATTCTTGAACAATCTCAGCTCGGTGTTGCTGGTGTTTTTGTTCAAGTACAACAGTGCGTTACTGTTTACTCGACAACAAACTGCGTTAGCTATAATCGCATTACTGTTGTTGGTGATCTTCTTATTTAAGTTCAAGATGGCATTTGAATTGTTCTTATTTAAGTACAACAGTGCGTTACTGTTTACTCGGCAACAGACTGCGTTTGAAATAATTGCATTCGAGTTATTCGTTATCTTCTTGTTCAAGTTCAAGATCGCATTTGAATTGTTCTTATTTAAGTACAACAGTGCGTTACTGTTTACTCGGCAACAGACTGCATTTGAAATAATTGCATTTGAGTTGTTCGTTATCTTCTTGTTCAAGTTCAAGATTGCATTTGAATTGTTCTTATTTAAGTACAATAACGCATTACTGTTAACGCGACAGCACACTGCATTTGAGATAATCGCGTTACTATTATTCTTAATTTGTTGACCTAATCCGCAATCAAGATGACAGATGGTACCACTGTTAACAGATGCAACATTCTTACCACCAGGGTTACCAGAAGCACCAATCAATGGTTGAATATTATTAGTGTCTGCAGAAGTCAAAGTATCATACACAACGGTTACTTGATCAATTGAGAATGTTCCCTGTTGTGAGAACGTCAATGTCTTATTGCCAGTGATAATTTTTGTTGCACCTTCGGCATAAACGATACCGGTTGTTACCGTATAATTACGTGCAATTTCAATTTCAACATCTGACAAGCAAAGCCGTGAATTTTTATTTTCAAAAACAATTTGTCCAAGACCAACACCACGAAGCTTTACACCTGAAAGGTAGAGTTTTGTACCACCCCTAATCCAAAGTGTTCCTCCACTGGTCAAATCAAGAACATTACCATTGCCGTTGATATGCGCTTCTGAGCCGGTAAATGTCCAACGACCGCTCAAAAGAGTTGGTCCATTGAGTTGAATGTCTGAAGCATTATTCCAAAGAATTTGATGAGCAAGAGACTGCTGCTTTCCACCCAGAGAAAGTTTATGGCGATTAAGATTGATTGTACCAGAGCCGCTAAAAATATAATCATCCCCCATGGAAAGATTGCTATCCAGCGTCAATGAACCTCTATTCAATGCAACATTAGAGTTAAGCGCTGTTTGAATAGCAATAGTCAAATCGCTTAATTGATGAGTCAGATTTATAGAATCAGCATTTAAAAAGAGCGGCTGACCTTCAAGACGATTACTTCCACGAAGAACGGTAATTTTAGGAGAAAAAGCTCCTGCATCAACACGTAATGAATGACCAGAGTTAAAAGTTACTTTACGAGGCGAATCACCATCATACGTTCCCGTCATGATGGCAGATGTTCCATTTGCCGTAAGAATTCCATCTGAAAAAGAAATTGGCAATCCAACAATCGATCCGGAATGATCCAACGTTCCATTCCAGTTCTGAATCTGTTTATTGATGATAAACTTAGATGAGCCAATACGAACTGTAGAGTCTTTATGCGAAAAATTAAACCCTGCTGACAAGCTTACTATTGAGACTCCCAGATAGACAAGCAGCCATAGACTAACAAGTCTTCTCATAGCTTTCCCCTTTTTCATACTTCATTACCTAAGTTTTGTTATTCGTCTCTCATCTATCAACTCTCCCTTGATAGACAAAAGAACAATATGACACAAATTTATTTACCACCTAGCGTAAAATTCTTTCAAAACCAAGGTCAAGATTTTTCAAAAACCATATGCCTTGAGTCCTGAAAAAAGACTCTTTTTGTTTTTGCTTTTTTATAATGAGACCCAACCACATGAGGTCTTCATTATTTTACCCATTAGTTATATCGAATGTATCCATATAAATCTAAAGTTGAGCCACCCTTAATGCGTGTATCAAGGCTTGAATCCAACATTATTCCTTCAGCTGGATATCGAGCTTGACTACTCATGGTCACTTTATCGTCAATTACCAAAATTCCATCTGCAAGCTTTAATCCTGTCCTGGTTGAAACAAGCGTACAACCATTCAAAACTAATGCAGAAGTGTTATCTTCCATAAATAGAAGATCGCTACGTGGGCACTTTGGCGCATAGCTAAACGTTGTATCCGTATCAAAAGTCAGTATTGCTCCGGAAGCAATGGTGCTTGATTGGCAATTCGTATAATTGAACTTGCCAAAACCTGTTACCCAAACATCCTCTTCAAACTGAATAGAACCGAGTGAAAAAGTATATTCACTTGCAAGATTAATGATGGAGTTTCTAATCAACACAGAACCATTACCCATTAAGCAACGCAAACGAGAGTCTTCAACTTCTTGAAGTTCACAGTCTTCCAATATTAATTGTGAGTTTGGTCTAATAACTAATTCGCTACCAGGATTAAGAAATACCCGTTTTCCTCGACCGTTAATTTTGCAAATGCCACTAAAATGAATTGGCGTTTTAATATTTACATCGCAGTTAAAAACAAGCGCAGTGTTATCAAAATAAAGAGGAATCAGTGCATCTGGATCAAACGCATTAATCGCTACTTGATAGTTTGGGTGAGCAAGATATTCAAAAGTATACGCAAAATAGTCATCATTTCGAGACCAGCGACATGCAAACTGCTCTTTAAGAGGTGAACGGCTAAATTTTACCGTCAATGTCTTAGCGCTTGCATCAAACTGATAAATATAAAGCGTTCCAACGCTCCCACTTTGTGTTACAACAAGCAAGTAAGTACCTGTGCTATCCCAGTGAAGACCATAAACATTTTCAGATAGACTTTGAGTAGCCGTGCTCACAATATGAATTGGCGATCCACTCACATCATAAAGCCTCAAGTTTGTTGTGCCACCGGTCAAACCAACAGCTACATAACTACCAGTTGGGCACCAATCTACCGCTTGAACAGTAGCTCCAACATCTAAGCTGGAAGTAAGCGTCAAAGAACCATTAAAATTATAAACAAGTAACTCGCTCACGTTTGCGGTTGAGTTGTTCGTTACACCAACAACAATTTGGTTTCCACCAGGGCTGAAACTCAATGAGTTTCTGGTTACATCTCGGTCAGGAGAAAGATTAACCGATGTTGAAGCACCAATCACACCAGAGCTATTTACCGCATATGAAACAATTTCTCCGGCATTATTATCTGTTCCGACAATCAAATAGTTTCCTGAAGGATGCCAAGCCAATGCAGTTGCAGCTCCTGAAATATCAGCACCACTTAAAACAGGCAATGTTCCATTGTGAACCTTGTGTTCATAAATAATAACTTCATTACCACTACCCGAAGCCCGCCCGATCGCTAAATAACGCTTGGTAGGATGATAGCGAACTGCATACACATCACGACCATGCTCAACACTCAATGTTGTGGTGATGATGCTTCCGTCAAAATATCCAATTTTTAATTCTGCTACTGACGAGACTTCGGCAGAACATCCGGCAACATAAGCATCTCCAACTTCCCAGTCAACAGAATATGGATCGTTAGTTAACCCCATCAAAGCAAGATTACTTCCTACAAAGAAACCTGCTCCCTCGGGGAGATTAAAATCTTGAACATGTTTTACAAATTCTATGGAATGATTTTTTCCATAAACTTTTCCACCACCATAAAAATGGTGTGTATTAGCAAACGTTAAATCTTGCTTAAGGTAGAGTCTACCATTATTGAGCTTGGTATCACCTGCAATCGGAAAATAATTATCATACGTACATGTTGTTGTAATATCTTGCAAGATAAAACCTTGATTAAATGCTGCAAAACCAAGCATCGTATTGTTCGTATCGCTTGCTGGAAATGTTGTTTGTGGTTGTATCGAAACGGCAGTACGGGAACCAACCACAAGAGGATATAACGCTGTGTCAACAATACTCATCATTACTAAGAATGCTACAGACCAATAAAGAAACTTTATTTGATTGATCTTCATCACACTTCACCTCTTTTTTCATATTTTTGCTTTTCGAACAAATATTCTAAGCTTCAAGCGTTACAAAAAAAAAACTCTAGCTCAACAATTAAAAAAAAATATTAGGAATGCATTACACACAGCCTATTTTTGCCAAATGAAGGGAAGATCATGCATCGATCATAAAAATTACATTTTTAGAATTCAAAATTTAAATCAAGATTAAACGTGAGCTCTTTTGGATAATTACGTCCAGCAACCGCATAGGTTGAACCAAATGTTGCCCGAAAAGAATCATTGGCTTGATAGCCATATTGAGCACCAATAATATGCCCAACAGACCACGTAGCAATATTAAGAACTGAACCGTCATAAAGAGCCTGAGAGCAACCAGAGCCTAAATAACTGCGACCTTTAATTTTAAGGTCATAATGGATATCAAAAGATCCTTTTTTCAAAATAACTTGAGAAAAAAGATTTCCGATTCTGAAAAAAAGTTCTGCGCCTGGATGAATTTTTATTTTATGCACACCATCTGCAAACCCTCGTACCGTTGAATCTTGGAGTGCCGGATCGAGCTCAGCACCCGCTTCAAATTGCAAACCGGTTCCCAACGGAAAATTGCAATCGGTTAAAACAGTACCATCGGCACCATTTTTTCTGAACTGAGGAACTCTCCGTGTGACTCCTGTTCCAACAAGATAATCAACTTGAGCATGAACATACGGCTTAAGGAAGTTACCCCTTTCCCACATCATTGAAAGAAATGAACCGATTTGAATAAAGCCACCATTTCCAAGCTCATGATTCCACAATTCACCAAAATCTTTTTCTCGAGACAGCGGTAAAACAATACGGCCACCAAGCATGAATCTATCAATATACTTCGATTTGATATTCACATGAACGTACCCATCAATGTCACCAAGATCAACACGTGTGACATCATTCTTTGCAAACTTCATTCCTTTTGCTGCCAAAATATCATCTAAAAAATCTTGTAACCCACCAGGATATTTTTTTGTAAACTGAAATTGTGGATCTACAACTGCCATTTCGGCGGCGATAATTTGAGCTTGCAAATCGGTATCAATTTCATTTTTAAGCCGTAACCGATGCGTCTTTCCCACAACAGGAATATGCAACCCAACGGTTAAACTTCCACCATAATAATTACTCGCACAATGAAGACCAACGTTAAATTGCTGTTCCCATGCATGTAAATCAAGCTTTTGATTTGCAAGAATACTCAAGTAACTGTTTTTTTTAAAATCAGCGCCTGTAGTAAGACTAGCTACTGCGCCATTTTTTAACTTTGCAGCTTGAGCAAGCTTACTCACCAGTAAAATATCTTGAATAGTAATTGTCTCTGACCCAAAAACATTACTTGAAAGATCTTTTGTCCCGCCTGAAGAACCATAAACACCATCTGAAAGTCCATAATCGGCAAGAATCTGAATAAAATGATTTTTTCTAAAGAACAAAGCATAATAAGGAAAATTTGGCAGCGTATATGGCCCAGATATTGTACTCAATTTTTTATGCGAATAATGCTTTTTGCTTTCAAGCTGACGTTTGACCATTTCACGAATAACAAGATCTGATGAACGCTTTTCAGCTTGTCGCTTGATTTCAGCTGAAATATGTTCTTGAATCTCCGTCTCAGCTAAGTTCTCTGCAACCACAACTTGCTGATAAATTCCAAGCATAAAAACAATCAATGCCAACTTATATGCTTTATAAATGATCCTAAGTTTTTTATTCATGGCAAGCTACCTATCTTTTGCAACCTCGGATTACTAGGTTTTAATATGCAAGAGACTTTTTCAGAATGAATCATCATCCATCTTACTCAAGCGCCTCCATCTGTTTTTTTACTTCTTTACGAATTTTCTCTTTTACATGATCAAGGTCATTGTTTTGTTTATTTAAATTTTTTATTTTATCCAAAGATTTTTGCTTATTCTTACTGATCAAAGAAATTAATCCTGTAAGCTTAAGGGATTCCCCTATTGAATCTATCGATTCAACCTTACTCTCTGCCTCAACTAAACGCTTCTTAAGCGACTCTTCAGTCTCTTCAAACTTTGAAGCTGTATGCTTTACTTCATGCTCAAGGTTACTCATTACTTGATGAGCATCTTTTAACCCATCTTCTGTTTGGGCCAAGCGCTGGGCAAGCGACGCCTCTGTCTCTTCAAGCTTTGAAGCGGTACGCCTCACTTCATGCTCAAGATTACCCATTACTTGAAGCTGATTTTGTGCATCACGCAGCTGATTTTCTGTTTGGGCTAAGCGCGCTTTAAATAGCTCTTCTGTCTCTCCAAGCTTTGAGGCTGTACACCTCACTTCATTTCTAAGATTACCCATTACTTGAAGCTGGTCCTGTGCATGGCGCAACTGAGCTTCCGTTTGAGTCAGACGAAGCTCAAGCGCTTTGATTGCCGGAAAATCTTCAAGCCGATCTACATGTGATTTTTTTAAATAAAGGAGTACGCCAAAACCAAGCATTATTACAGCACCCGAAAATACAATGAAAAAACTATATTGATTTTTTAGTGCTGAGTATGTTTTTGAAGAGAGCGAAATAACCTGGGCAGTTATTTGTTTTGAAATTGCAACACAGCGAACGGTTATTTGTTTTATACACCCAATAGCTTTTGTATGCGCTTGTTTTACAAACCCGACAAAACCAGTCCCGAGACGGTTTGCATAGCCCAAAAAGCCAGTCATTAAACGTGATGCCGCTGTTTTAACCTGCACACCAGAATTAACAGATACTCTCTTGATCAACGAACCGGTTTCATACGCAAAACCAACCAGCTTTAAGCAAATATTTTTTACACCAGTAGCTCCACAGAGAAGAGCATTTTTTA